>NZ_JAOVFN010000010.1:0-129818 GCF_034650275.1 Acinetobacter sp. IRS14 | reverse complement strand
CAGATTCTCCAATAGCTCAGTCGGTAGAGCGACGGACTGTTAATCCGCAGGTCCCTGGTTCGAGCCCAGGTGGGAGAGCCAAATACTAAAAAGCCCGCAGCATTAAAGCGGGCTTTTTTTTGCCATAATTTTATTAATAGTTATAAAAAATCCCCTATCAAGATAGAGGATTTAATTTTCATGCTTAAACCATTTACTTGGCTTAATGATCTAATCTAAGTTTAAAAAAAGATATTCCTTTCTTAAATCATTATTCCATTTCAACCACTTTTAAAGGATTAAAAGACTGAGTGGTCGGCATCATTTCAATACGATTAATATTAATGTGCGGAGGTTGTGAGGCAACCCAAGCTACCGTATTGGCAATATCTTCCGGCAAGATTGGATTCTTTTTATCATAAAGACTGTTCACTTTTTCTTGGTCACCTTTAAAACGTACCAAAGAAAACTCTGTACCCCCACAAAGCCCTGGCTCAATGTTAGTTACTCGAATGCCGGTACCTGATAGATCAGCTCGAAGATTTAAACTAAATTGCTCCACGAATGCTTTGGTTGCACCATAAACGTTACCACCCGGATATGGGTATGTACCTGCAATTGAGCCCATATTGATAATTAAGCCAGACTTTTTCTTTACCATGCTTGGTAAAATTAGTCGGGTAACAGTAATAAGCCCCTTAACATTAGTATCAATCATAGTGTACCAATCATCTAAATCTGATTTATCTGCTGACTCCAACCCTAAGGCCAATCCAGCATTATTTACCAATAAATCAATTTGACTGATTTGAAATTCGGCTGGTAAATCAACTAGGGCCTTATTTATATTTTCTACGGTATCTGTCATGTCAAATACTAAGGGATAGAACTTTTCACCAAGTTCTTGCTGTAACTCTTTTAGTTTTTCTGCCCTTCTTCCACAGCCAATAACTTTGTAACCTAACTCAATCAGTTTTTTTGAAATACTATAACCAAAGCCCGCAGAGGCACCTGTAACTAATGCTAACATTCTTATATCCTTAAAATATTCGACTAATTTAGTTGAACCGATTATGAACAAAACTATCTTTATATTTACATAATATTCGTTATTACTTTAAAAAATAAAAGTTTTTTAAAAAATTTTAAGAGAAATTAAAATTTATAAAAAATATATTTATTAAATAATTATATGCATTAAAAACTAAAAGCAGAACATGCAGACCACCGAAGAAATAAAGCTCACCTAATAAAAAAGTTTACCTTTTACGGTAAACTTTTTTATTCAAAACTTCTAATATTATGCAGGCACACCGCTATGAAAACGGAAGGTGTCATCAGGCGTTAAAATCAGATTCTTTTCAACCTCACGAATATGCTCAATACGCTGCTGAATATCCTCTTTAGGATTTTTCATTTTTGCAGTTTTTGCAACATCAAGTGCAAGTGCCAAGTAGTCTTCAAAATGACGAGACTCCGACTTAAGCAAATAGCGATAATAGCGTCCTAACTCATCATCTACACGTGGGGCAAGAGCATGAAAGCGTTCGCATGAGCGCGCCTCAACAAAAGCACCTACCACAAGTACATCAATTAAAGCCTCTGGCTCATAAGTACGAATCTCTTTACGCAACCCACCAGCATAGCGTCCTGCACTTAAGCCATCCCATTTTTGACCACGCTTATCCATAAGCTCAAGTACTTGTTCATAATGAAGCATTTCTTCCCGTACCAGCTGCGCAAGCTTTACTTGCAAATCAGGGAAGAAGCTATAACGGAACATTAAGTTCATTGCTGTACTAGCTGCTTTTTTTTCACAATTAGCATGATCTTGCATCAAAATATCTAGATTATTGATTGCCTCATCTAACCATGCTTTTGGTGTTTGGCAGCCTAAAAAAGCCAAGACAGGTTGCATTAATTCATCGTAATTGATACTCGACATAACCAATTAACCTGCCACCTGAATTGCTGCTTTCATATCTTTAACAGCTTGAACCAGACCTACAAAAACACTATCTGCGATAATTGAGTGCCCAATGTTTAACTCGTGAATTTGTGAGATAGCAGCAATTGGAGCAATATTTTTAAGGTTAAGGCCATGGCCAGCATTTACAACCAAACCTTTTGAAGCTGCGTATTCAACGCCTTTGATAATACGCGCCAACTCAGCCTGTTGATCTTGCTCTGTTGCCGCATCTGCATATGCACCCGTGTGTAACTCAATCGTAGGTGCACCACATGCAACTGCTGCATCAATTTGAGCTAAATCGGCATCAATAAATAATGATACGTCGCAGCCAATAGCAGCTAAAGTCTGAGTTGCAGCTTTAACTTTTTCAAAGTTACCTACTACGTCTAAACCACCTTCGGTAGTTACTTCTTGGCGTCTTTCAGGAACAAAACAAACATGCTGTGGCTGAATTTCTTTCGCAAACTCGACCATTTCATCAGTAACAGCCAACTCAAGATTCATACGTGTTTTTAGTAATGGACGCATGCGACGTACGTCATCATCTTGAATATGGCGACGGTCTTCACGCAAATGCAAAGTAATGCCCTCTGCACCGGCTTGTTCACAAATAAGAGCAGCTTCTACAGGATCTGGGTAAGTAGTACCGCGCGCCTGTCTCAAAGTAGCAACATGGTCTATGTTTACACCAAGCAATGCAGCCATAAATAAATCCTAATTACGATTGAGTTTGAGTGTTTTGAATCCACAATTGTCGACTTTTTAGGGGACGATCACCTAAAAGCGATGTAATCATTTGACGGTATAGTTTACCTAATAATTGCAATTGTTCGAGAGAAAAATCCTGCCCTTGCTCATAATCCAACATAGACAAAATCGCTTTCCCTGACAAAGAAGAACGACTCGCCTGCACAACAGGAGCGAAGCCTTCTGTCACTTGAAATTGATAAAACTGATGAGCCTGAATCGGCTGTTGTTGGGTATCGACTGAGAAATCAATCGCGTATCCAAGTTCAGGAAGTAAAATATGCTCGAACTGGCGCAAAATCTGCCGAAGAAAAAGGTCAGGATTTTCGTGGGAAGATAATTCTTGTAATTGAAGTAACGTTAACTGATATTGCTCAAACGTTTGTGGCATTGTCTCTTCTAAGGGACAAAGTCTAAGAACAACTTCATTTAAATAAAATCCGGCAAAAAAAGCATCACCAAAAAAGAAAACAGGCTGATTTAAGATTTCAAGCTTTGTAAAGTTTTTCAGCTCACTTTTACCCGTGGCTTGCAAGCGGATAGGCTGATATTGAGGGGGCGGAGTCTGCCTTAAAATACCATCGACTCGCCCGTACTCCTGTGTAAAAAGATGCACAATATGACTTTTTTCACGGTACTTACGGTGATGAATCATATATCCATGGAGGACTTCATTGCGCATCATAAAAAGAAACTATTCCTCAGATTCTTTTTCTTTTTTATCATCCTCATCATCACCGTCAGGAATTACCGCCCCTACAACAGCCGCTGTACCTTTAACAACACCTTTTGTAGTTTTATAGGCGATACCTACTGGTACGGTTACAAGCTTATATACACAACCTTGTAACATCAATGTACATCCAATTATAGCGACCAATGATGTAATTGTTTTCATACCAGCATCCTTATCCTTTAGATATCACTATACCCTAAGCTTTTTAAAGCACGCTCATCATCAGACCAGCCACCTTTAACTTTAACCCACAAAGTAAGCATGATCTTTTGCTCAAACATTTTTTCCATGTCTTTACGAGCATCCATACCAATTGTTTTAAGCTTGGCACCTTTTTCACCAATCACAATCGCTTTTTGGCCTGCACGATCTACAAAAATCGTTGCATCAATATAAGTACAAGCTGGCTTTAAACGACCCGTTTTTTCATTAACAGTCTCTTCTTCCGTTTTGAAAGATTCAATTTGTACTGTTAAATCATAAGGTAATTCTTCACCTAACTGACGCATGATTTTTTCACGAATAATTTCGCTAGCTAAAAAGCGTTCAGAACGGTCAGTAATCTGATCAAATGAATACAAAGGTGCTTGGTAAGGAAGATACTTCTCAATCGTTTCGCTCAAGTGTTCCAGATTTGCTCCGCGTAATGCAGATACAGGAACGATCTCGGCAAAATTCATAAGCTTAGCGCGCTCTTGAATCAAAGGCAGAATATCTCTTTTATCTTCAAAAGTATCAGCTTTGTTAATCACCAAAATAACTGGCATTTCAGCATTTTTGAGTTTTTCAAGCACTAAGTCGTCATTTTGCGTCCACTTGTAAGCATCAATAACAAATAAGACTAAATTGACGTCGCGTAATGCAGAATGAGCTGCACGGTTCATCATTTTATTAATAGCGCGCACTTCTTTTTTATGCATACCCGGGGTATCTACATATACCGCCTGCATTTTTTCACGCGAATCAATACCAATAATTTTATGACGTGTTGTTTGAGGTTTACGCGAAGTAATAGAAAGCTTTTGACCTAACAAATGGTTCATGAGGGTAGATTTACCCACATTTGGACGTCCCACAATCGCCACAAATCCGCTCTTAAAATCCGAAGGAATTGTTACGCCTTTGGAACTAAAAAATTGATCAATCAGATTATTAGGATCTTGGTTCTCATTTGAATCTGGATTGATTTGATCAGAATGCATCGACATGCAGGTTATTGCTCCAATAACTTTAAAATTTCCGCCGCTGCTGCCTGCTCGGCAAAACGACGACTTGAACCCTCACCATGAATCTTTGATAAGCCATCTATCAAACATTCAACTTTAAAGTGCTGGTGAGGTGCATCACCCTGAATATCTACAACCTCGTAAACAGGGAGAGGTTTTTTACGTGCTTGTAGATACTCTTGTAAACGTGATTTAGGGTCTTTAAGTTGATCCGTAGGCTCAATATGGTCTAAATACGGTACATACCATTTTAGCACAATATCTGTAAGTAAGTTGAGATCACCACTATCAATATAAATTGCACCAATAATGGCTTCTACCGTGTCAGCCAATATTGACTCACGATGATGACCACCAGATTTCAATTCACCCGTACTTAATATTAAACACCGACTAAGTTGCAAATCGGTTGCAATCTTACCTAAAGCTTCCTGACGCACTAAAGTCGCTCGCATACGCGTTAGGCGACCTTCGTTTTCATTTGGATAGGCATGATATAGATAATTGGCAATAATCATGCCTAATAATGAATCGCCTAAAAACTCCAAGCGCTCGTAATTGTATTTATGACTCACCGAACGATGAGTCAAAGCTAACTGTAACAATTCAAGCTGCTTGAATTGATATCCGATTCGACTCAATAAGCGAGGATCACTTAGTTTGAACTGATGTTTTATCAAAACTCTTCTCAAATGTTAAAACTAAATCAATATTTGATAAGAAGGGTTTTCTTACCTCATATTTCTTTTGGACTTTTAGACCAGACTCATTAAACACTTGCGCAATCTCTTTGAAATGAAGATCACGAATATTGTTCATTTCCAGTCGCTGATCCATTTGTGTCATAAACTTCTGCGGGGTGATGTCAGAAGAGCTTTCTTGTAAAAGCTCTTCTATTTGATTATTAATCAATCGATCATCCCAATATGCTGGCCAAACTGCAAGTACAGCTTTTACTGCAACCGCAAATATAACCACCCCAAATAAAATTGCTAAATACGAAGTACCTTGTTGTGCCTTACGCATTTCTTTTTTTCCTAATGGTTGTTTTTAATCTATTTTTCCATTTCGGCCAAAGTTAGGAAGATGTAAACCCGGTTCTTTATGCATCCAGACATAGAATGCTCGTCCTGTTAAATTTTCTTCAGGAACAAAGCCCCAGAAACGACTGTCTGCACTTTGATCACGGTTATCCCCCATTGCAAAGTAATGTCCTTTTGGAACAGTCACTTCCCAATATAAACCGTCTTGGTTTGCATATTTACCATTTTCAACATAGTTGATAAACGGTGCTTGACGCGCCACATTTACGCCTTCAAGTTCACGCATTGTAAAGGTGTGCGTACCAATCGTCTCTTTATGATAAATAGACGTTGGTGTATCTAATACATCTTTTTCACGGCTAAACTGTGTTAATACTTTCGGTACTTTTTGTCCGTTAATAATCAATTGTCCATGATCATAAACAAGATGATCGCCTGGCAAACCGATTACACGTTTAATATAACTAATGGTAGGTTGAGGTGGATAACGGAATACAATCACATCACCACGCTTTGGTTCTCCTACATCAATAATTTTCTTATTAACGATAGGTAAACGTACACCATAATCAAATTTATTAACCAGAATAAAATCACCAGTTTCTAAAGTAGGTACCATAGAGTCTGATGGAATATTAAATGGTTCGTAAAGGAATGAACGAAGTACAAGTACTACAGCTAAAACTGGCCAAAAGTCATAAGCCCATGTAATAACAAAATTTTCGTTCCCGCGCCCTTTATTTGCACGCTGTTTGAATACAAGTTTATCTAACAACCACACTGCAAATAGAATCAGCGTAACTGGAACAAGAATTAAATTAAAATCAAAATCCACACGACCTCACTCGCAGCCTAGCTGCTTGTCTTAAAATAGGGAAAAGTGATGTCTTACTTCCCCTACCTTCATTTCTTATCTTTCTACTTTCAATACAGCCAAGAACGCTTCTTGTGGAATTTCAACACTTCCCACTTGTTTCATACGTTTCTTACCTTCTTTTTGTTTAGAAAGTAGTTTTTTCTTACGTGAAACGTCACCACCATAACATTTTGCCAATACGTTTTTACGCATCGCTTTTACAGTAGAACGGGCAATAATTTGCGCACCGATTGCTGCCTGAATAGCAACATCGAACATTTGGCGAGGAATCAAGTCTTTCATTTTCTCAACCAATGCAATACCACGATGGCGTGCATCATTACGGTGACAAATCATAGCCAAGGCATCAACCTTTTCGCTATTAATTAACACATCAACCTTAACTAAAGCTGAACTTTCAAAACGTACAAAGTTATAGTCTAGCGATGCAAAGCCACGAGAGCATGACTTTAATCTGTCAAAGAAATCCATAACGACTTCAGCCATCGGGATTTCAAAAGTAATAGAAACTTGGTTACCCAAGAATTTCATATCTTTTTGTACACCACGGCGTTCAATACAAAGGGTCATTACGTTCCCTAAGTATTCTTGAGGAACAAGGATATGACATTCAGCAATTGGTTCACGCAAATCTTCTACAGTCGATCCGTCTGGCATTTTTGATGGACTGTCGATATAAATCGTTTCGCCCTTCTTGGTTAATGCTTCATAAATTACGGTAGGCGCAGAACTGATGAGGTCAAGATCGTACTCACGCTCTAAACGCTCTTGTACAATCTCCATGTGTAGCATCCCTAAGAAGCCACAACGGAAACCAAAACCCAATGCATCAGAGCTTTCTGGTTCAAAGAATAAAGCTGAGTCGTTAATTTGTAATTTTTGTAGCGCTTCACGGAATGGCTCAAAATCACTCGCATCAATCGGGAAAAGACCAGCATAAACCTGTGGTTTAACCTTTTTGAAACCCGGTAAAATCGCAACATCCGGGGTAGATGTAAGAGTAATCGTGTCACCTACTGGTGCACCAAAAATATCTTTAATACCCGCAATTACAAAACCTACTTCGCCAGCTTCAAGAATATCTGTTTCAGTATGCTTCGGATTAAATACACCCACTGAAGTTACTGGATGAGTTTGACCTGTCGATTTAACCAACATTTTGTCGCCCTTACGGATACGACCTTGTTTAATACGTACAAGAGAAACTACACCTAGGTAGTTATCAAACCATGAGTCGATAATTAATGCTTGTAAAGGTGCTTCACGATCGCCTTCAGGCGCTGGAATAACATCGACTAAACGCTCTAAAACACCTTCAACACCTAAACCAGTTTTTGCTGAACAGGTTGGTGCATCTGTCGCTTCAATCCCGATAATTTCTTCAATTTCATGAATTACACGTTCAGGTTCAGCCTGCGGTAAATCAATTTTATTTAAAATAGGAAGAACTTCGAGACCTTGTTCAATCGCGGTATAACAGTTTGCAACTGATTGTGCTTCTACACCTTGTGCAGCATCTACAACCAATAGTGCACCTTCACATGCAGCTAATGAACGAGAAACTTCATAAGAGAAGTCTACGTGTCCAGGAGTATCAATAAAGTTAAGTTGATATTCTTGACCATTAGGATGAGTATAATATAGCGTGACTGAAGCGGCTTTAATGGTAATCCCACGTTCGCGCTCAAGCTCCATTGAGTCCAAGACTTGAGCTTGCATTTCACGATCTTGTAGACCACCACACATCTGAATAAAACGGTCAGCCAATGTAGACTTACCATGGTCAATGTGGGCAATAATCGAGAAATTTCGTATATTTTTGATATCGACGGATTTTTTAGCTTGCGCCATGGGTTACCTTGAGAAAATATAGAGTGCTATGTAGCTTGTTTTAATACACAGCCAAAGCAGTTAAATAAATTGCGTGAGATTATAACAGATGGATATTTTAAAGTATCCAAAATAATCATGAGCTTTGTACTTATGTTTTAAAAATGACAATCAAAGTGAGCCCACTACTTCAGGTTATTGAGCATACGAAATAGTAAAATCATAAGGGTTTATGCTTGAATCAAGCGGCTTGTATGCATGGGTAAAAGTTGGAGACATTCGTTTTGGACGTCCTGTAGCAATTTCAATGCATGCCCATTTAGTATTTCCGACAAATAATACGGCCTGATCTGATGGGCGGAAAAATACATATTGGCGGAACGAATAAAGAGCATTGATATCATCCAACCAAGTGCGTAATACAATTTGTTCGCCTTCAAATGCAGCTTTACGATATTGCACATGATGCTCAACCGCAACCATTGCATGTTTTAGTTCAAGATATTTAGTTACCCCGACTCCTAAGGTCTCAACATGAGCAGCAGCTACATCTTGCATCCACTGTACATACATCACATTATTCACATGTCCTAAGGCATCAATATGATGTGGCTGCACCTGAATATGTAAATCAAAAATACTACTCACAAATGTTCACTCTTATTTATTAAATTTCAAACTGAAATAAGTGTAGGTAGATATCACTATACGCTCAAGATAAATAACAAAAAACCACCCATGTTTAGGGTGGTTCATTGTTTCTTTTTTAAGTTTACTGGATACGTAAACCAAGCATTGCGCGTTGTCCCTGACGAATAATTGCAACACGCGCTACCGTATTTTTTTGCAAGTTAGAAACGACTTTTGCAAAATCCTGACTATTTAAAATCTGGTTATTGTTGACTTGAACAATCACATCACCCGGAATGATATTTGACAATGATGCTAGGCCACCACGGCGAACATCTTGTACATAAATACCACCTTTTACACTCAAAGCACTTTTTTCTGGCTCAGCTAAATCACGAATGCTCATTCCTAAAACTGGTCCTTTAGATACAGTACTTTGTGCACCTGTGGCAGGCGTTTCATCTGGAGCAGTCGTTAAAGTTGCTGAAATATTACGGGTTTTGTCATCACGCAATACTTCAAACTGAACAGTTTGATTCGGCTGTACTTTGTTTAATGCGTAGAGTAATTCACTCGTGCGCGATACCGGATTACCGTTATATTTCAAAATCACGTCACCAGCTCGCAAGCCTGCTTTTTGTGCAGGTGAGTTCGGAGAAATTTGAGTAATTAAAGCACCTTCAGGTTTTGGTAACTTGTAAGCATCAGCAAGGTTTCGGTCAATGTCTTGCATCATCACACCAAGATAAGAGCGTGTTACCTTACCTTTAGTTTTAAGCTGTTCGGCTACATCCATCGCTACGTCAATCGGGATAGAAAAAGACAAGCCCATATAGCCGCCAGTACCACTAAATATTCGAGAGTTTACCCCGACTACTTCACCATTTTGGTTAAATAGTGGACCACCAGAGTTACCTGGGTTTAGCGCAACGTCAGTTTGAATAAATGGTACCGAAGTTTCACCACTCATATTTCGTGATTTAGCACTCACAATACCTGCCGACGCAGAGTAGTCAAAACCGAAAGGCGAACCAATTGCTAAAACTGGCTCTCCCACTCGCAAACGATCAACATTTCCTACGCGTAAAGCTGGATAGCTATTTCCAGTCACCTTTAACAATGCAACGTCTGTACGCTCATCACTCCCAACCACAGTTGCATCAATTTCACGGCGGTCATTTAAAGTAATACTAATGCGTGAGGCATTTTCAATCACATGGTGGTTGGTGAGTAGGTAACCATCTTTACTAATAAAAAATGCACTACCGTATGCAGTTTTTTCTTGTGGACCCTGTTGCTGTGGAATGATGACCTGATTTCCAAAGAAACGTTTCAAAATTTCAGGGACTTGCTGCTGCAACAGTTCATCCTGAGTCATTTTTTTTACGACGTTTACACTCACCACTGCTGGACTAACTTGTTCAACGAGGTTTGAAAAATCAACAGCAGCATTTGCCTGAACAGCAGCAACTGTAAATACCGCTGCATACATTCCTTGTTGTAAATAGCGAGTTTTCATTCGGTGCTCACCCACAATTGGTCTACGAGAATAAGAATAAAACTGTTGTATCACAACGCTTTGGGGTTGTGCGTAACAATATGTTTATTTGTAAGGCATCCTTACAATCATTATTTTACGCATTGCAACTTTTTAAGCCAATTGCAATTTTTCTCTGAGTTAGAGCGCTTAAGCTCTTGCCTTTTTAGATAAAAAGGGGTGTCATTAGCGGACGTTTTAGATTGTTGCGAATGGACATGCCTAATTTACAGACAATTCACCACTTTGACGTGATTATTGTGGGCAGCGGCGGTGCTGGTTTAAGTCTGGCTTTATCGTTACCAAATCATTTTAATATTGCAGTTTTAGCCAAAGCTGCTTTAACCGAAGCAAGTACCTTCTATGCTCAAGGTGGTGTTGCTGCTGTTCTTGATGAGACTGACTCTATTCAACAGCACATTAATGACACTATGATTGCAGGTGCTCATTTATGTGAAATGGATGCGGTACAACATACCGTAGAAGGCGGTCGTCCTTCTGTTGATTTTCTTTTAAAGCAAGGCGTGCAATTTACTTTAGATGAAGATGAACAACTTCATTTAACGCGCGAAGGTGGCCATTCACAACGCCGTATTATCCATTCGGCTGATGCAACAGGTAAAGCTATTTCAACCACCTTGGTTGAGCGTGCCAAAGAACGTAAAAATATTACTATTTTTGAAAACTACATTGCGATTGATTTAATCACATCGCATAAATTAGGTCATACCGATCAAGCGAATCGCGCTATTGGTTTGTATGCGTTAGATGAAAATACAGAAAAAGTTCATACTTTCCTTGCACCATTCACCGCCCTGGCTTGCGGCGGTGCAATGAAAGCTTATCTGTACACATCTAATCCAGATATTGCTACAGGTGATGGTATTGCAATGGCCTTCCGTGCAGGTTGCCGTGTAGCCAATATGGAGTTTAATCAGTTCCACCCAACTTGTCTGTATCACCCTCAAGCTCGCTCATTTTTAATTACTGAAGCCATGCGCGGTGAAGGTGCTTATTTGCGCTTACCTGATGGTGAGCGTTTTATGCTACGTTTTGACGATCGTGCAGAACTGGCTCCTCGCGATATTGTAGCGCGTACCATTGACCATGAAATTAAACGCCTCGGTATTCGTCACGTGTGGTTAGACATTACACACAAATCACCAGAGTTTATCAAAGAGCACTTCCCTACACTTTATGCACGATTGCTTGAGTTAGGTATCGATATTACCAAAGACATGATTCCAGTGGTGCCCGCAGCTCACTATACATGTGGTGGTGTCGTGGTTGACTCAAATAGCCAGACTGATATTGAAGGTCTATATGCGATTGGTGAGACGTCTTATACGGGCTTACATGGTGCAAACCGTATGGCAAGTAACTCATTACTTGAGTGCTTCGTTTACGGAATGAGTGCAGCAAAAGATATCGAAAATAAATTTGATGAAAACTTCAAATTACCTGAAGTACCCACTTGGGATGACTCACAAGTAACCAATCCTGATGAAGATGTGGTGATTTTACAAAACTGGGATGAGTTACGTTCGACCATGTGGAACTATGTTGGTATTGTAAGAACTACAAAACGTTTAGAACGTGCTTTACACCGTATTGAAATGTTAAAGCGTGAAATCACTGAGTATTATCAAGACTACCGTGTTAGCAAAAACCTAATTGAGCTACGTAATCTTGTTTTAGTATCTGAGATGATTGTACGCTGTGCTACGCAACGCAAAGAATCACGTGGTCTACATTACACGCTTGATTATCCAGAAACTTCGAGTGAGATTCGTAAAACAGTTTTAACTCCTCCAAATTTTGCAGTAGAACAGCCATTGGTTAATACTGACATTTAAGCTGTTTTTTCTAAAAAAAAGCACAGTTCATACTGTGCTTTTTATTTGCTTTGATATTTATGATTTAGGTGGAATTGAATAAGTCGCGGTCACATGCGCAACGGGATCTTCTAGCCCTACTGAATAAATCCAGACCTCACCCACAACTAAATTCTTTCCTACTTTCATGAGCTTACACTCACTGCGTAGGTCTTGATCACCTGCGGGTTTTCTTAGAAAATTAATATTAAAATTGGTCGTTACAGCTAAACCGATAATTCCGATTTCACCTAATATTGCAATATATAAAGCAAAGTCGGCCAAAGTCATCATGGTTGGACCAGATATGGTACCACCGGGGCGCTGATGTCTTTGATCGACATGATAATAAACGACAGCAGCTTTAGGCGTGACTGATTCAATCGTGCAATGTTCAAGACTTGGTGGAAATTCCTTTTCTAGAAATGCCACGATTTCTTCTTTTGAGCTTTTCATCCTTGTTATTCTTCAATCTATAAATCATATGTAAGATAGCATAAGAAAATAGCAGATATTTTCTATGACGTTTTAAATCAGAATTAACGTCATTTTTCACCACTCCCATAGTCTATAAGAGTGGCTCATCCAATTGCTTATCCTAAATATTGCAATGCCTGTTCGAATACCTGATCAGGACTTTGGGTTGCATCTATTCGCTTAATGCGTTCAGGTTCAGCTTTCCATAAGGTTTCATAGCCTTCACGAACCTTAGTAAAGAAGCTTAACTTTTCTTGTTCAAAACGGTCTAAAGCTCCACGTTCACGTGCACGGTTCATCCCGAGTTCAATCGGTGCGTCTAACCAGAACGTTACTTCTGGCATGCGTGAAACAAAGTTCTGATTTAAAAGCTGTAATTTATCTTGGCTTAAACCACGACCAGAACATTGATAAGCAAAGCTTGCATCGGTAAAACGATCACTTAATACAATTTTATTAGACTCTAAAGCCGGCAAAATGACTTGTTGTAAGTGTTGAGCACGTGCCGCATAAATTAAGAGTAGTTCAGTATCATGGCTCATATTTTCATCATGATTCACCGCCAAAAGCATTGAACGTATTTGTTCTGCTAACGGCGTACCACCCGGTTCACGAGTTAAAATAACTTGTTTACCTCGCTCTTCAAAATGCTGATGAATTTTTCGAATGAGTGTAGTTTTACCTACCCCCTCCGTGCCTTCAAAGCTAATAAACATCTCTTTTCCTTATTTCTTCGATCTCAACACGGATAAGTACTCTTGCACCGCTTGATTATGCGCTTGCAAGCTTGCCGTAAATTTATGCCCACCATTGCCAGTGGCTACAAAATAGATGTTATTTGAATCATCTGGATGCAATGCAGCTTCAATTGCTTTTTGGCTTGGTAAAGCAATTGGTGTTGGCGGTAAGCCATTAATAGTATAAGTATTATATGCTGTTGGGGTACGGAGGTCTTCTCGGGTAATATTGCCTTTATAGTTGTTACCCATACCGTAAATAACAGTTGGATCCGTTTGTAAACGCATACCAATTTTTAAACGGCGAACAAAAACTCCCGAAACTTGTGTAAGTTCACTGTCTAAACTTGTTTCTTTCTCAACAATAGAAGCCATAATTAATGCTTCATATTTATCTTTATAAGGTAAATTCGGCGCACGATTTGCCCAAGCTGCATCTAGAGCTTTCATTTGACGGTGGTATAAATCGGTAAGAATTTTCTTATCTGTTTCACCTTTGGCAAAGAAATAAGTATTAGGTGCGAACAAGCCTTCAGGATGCCCATAAGGAATCCCAAGCACCTTCATCAGCTGATCATCTGGTAAATCTAATATTGTATTTTTTACGTTTTTATCATTTTTGAGTGCAGTAATAAGCTGTTTAAAAGTTGTACCTTCAATGACCAAGACACGGTTCATCTGAGCATTATCTGCATCAGATAACATCTCTAATACTTCTCTTACACTCATTCCCTGTTCAATTTCATACACACCAGCTTTCATGCTGTCATGAATCATAAATTTCTGATAAAGCTTCAATACCACTGGAAAGCTAATTTTGCCTTCTTTCGCCAAACGATCAATAAAACCAGAATAGGTTTCACCAGATGTAATAGATAACATCTGTTTTTTGCCTTCAATAGGATAAGCTTTAAATAGACTCGACCATAAAATGGCAAAAGTAGAAATTAAAACAATGCAAAGGCCAATTAGAACCAATCGCTTAGAAAATTTTGGAGCTTGTTTTTTGTTATTTTTCTTGGCGTTTTTTGCTTTCGCATTCACAGGTGGCTTCGGCATATTAATGAATCTGATTTAAGTTAAGGATATGAAATAAATCTATGCATGCCTGTGTTTCTAGCGTTTTCTCCCCCAAATGAGTGACTACTCGCATAGGGTTTAAAGCATTACAAAAGAATAGACTTTGTATTTCAGATACTTCATCTAACTCAATTACACGTACTTCACAGGCAATACCATGGTGCTGCATACGCGCCAGAATTTCTGCCCGCATTACACCGTGGACGCCATTATAGCGAAGTTCCGGAGTAATCCATCTATCATTTAAGCGAATAAAACAATTACTGCTGACCCCTTCAACAATATAACCTTGTACATCAGTAACTAATGCTTCAGCCCACCCTAATTGATCTGCTTCTTTTTTTAGCAATACTTGTTCAAGACGGTTTAAAGATTTAAGCCCGACCAAGCTTGGCATGGTTAAACCTAAGGCCTGATTTAAAACACCACACTGAATAAAGTCTGGCTGAAATGGCTCTAAAGCTTTCGGATAAAACCAGATATAAATATCAGCATTATGCTTTGGCAAACTATAACCACGGTCACCTATCCCACGACTAATCACAATTTTTAAAGTGCCATTGAGCACAAGATGCTGATTTTGTAGTTGCTGCAAACTTTGTTCTACTAATTCAAAATCCGCAGTTAAAGACAGTTTTTGACATGCAAGTTTTAGGCGTTCCCAATGTCTTTCTTTAAGTTCAATCTTGTTTTGAAAAACACGAATTGTGCTAAAGCATCCATCTCCATAATGAAATGCTCGATCCAGTAAAGGAATGGTTTCAACAGGTTGCCCATTTTTAAAACACCACATGTTTAACCCATCCTATGCTTAAAACGACCCGACAATACAACACCTTTCATTTAAATATTAAATGACTGATTTTAAAAAATTATACCGATTTCGTATCTACTTTTAAAACTTGTTCTATATCAAGATTTAAGAATAACTTATCTATTTTTACTATTTCTATTTTTTTCATATTAAATTCGTTTTTTATTATTTTTTTAGAATAAAGACTAGCGCTATTCTGCGTTCATGTTTTGAACATTTCATATTTTTTGAGGACTTATCTCATGCGTTTTTCACAATTAAAAGTCGGGGTTATCGCTGCACTTCTGTCTGTTTCATCATTTGCAGCGCAAGAATTTTTAAACGTCTCTTACGATCCTACTCGTGAGTTATATACAGATTTCAATAAACAGTTCGGTACTTACTGGAAACAACGTACTGGTCAAGATATTGAGTTCAAACAATCACACGGCGGTTCTGGTAAACAGGCGCGTGCAGTAATTGATGGCTTAAATGCAGATGTAGTGACATTAGCACTTGCAGCTGATATCGATGAAATTGCGGAAAAAGCAAAATTACTTCCAGCTGACTGGCAGAAAAAGTTACCGCAGAACTCTACCCCATACACTTCAACAATTGTGTTTTTAGTGCGTAAAGGTAATCCAAAACAAATTAAAGACTGGGGTGATTTAATCAAACCAGGTGTAGAAATTATTACGCCAAACCCGAAAACTTCAGGTGGTGCTCGTTGGAATTATCTTGCAGCTTGGGCTTGGGCAAAACATCAACCAGGCGGTAACGATGCTAAAGCACAAGAGTACGTTCGCCAAATTTATAAGCACACTAAAGTTCTAGATTCTGGTGCACGCGGTGCAACCACAACTTTTGCTGAACGTGGCATTGGTGATGTGTTACTGGCTTGGGAAAACGAAGCATATTTAGCTACTCGTGAACAGCCGGGCAAATTTGAAATTATTACTCCGTCTTTGTCTATTTTAGCTGAACCTCCAGTTGCTGTTGTTGAGAAAAATGCTGCGAAAAAAGGCAACTTAACGATTGCTAAGGGTTACCTCAACTACTTGTATTCACCAGCTGGCCAAGAAATTGCAGCACGCAACTTCTACCGTCCACGCAATGCAGCCGTTCTTAAGAAATACAGCAATGTATTTAAGCCATTGAAGCTTGTAACTATCGATAAAGAGTTTGGTGGTTGGACGAAGGTACAAAAGAAACACTTCGACAATGGTGGTGTTTTTGATCAAATCGTGAAAATCAATAGTACAGAGAAGTAATTCTTTGTACTAAAGATAAGGAGAACAGACATGATTCATACTGTAATTGTTCCAGGTGTAGGTGGAAGTGAACATCAGCATTGGCAATCTTGGTTGCAGCGTAAACTCGTGTCTAGTTCTCGTGTTGAGCAAAAAAACTGGGATAGACCTGTACTAAGTGAATGGGTCGAGCAATTCGTTAAAACGGTTCAAGCAGCGCCAGCTCCTGTACAAATTGTTGCTCATAGCTTTGGTTGCTTAACAAGTGTTGCTGCTTTAGCTGAGCATCCAGAGTTAAAAAATCGAGTTAAGAAACTTATTTTAGTCGCTCCGGCAAATCCAGCACGCTTTGGGGAAGCAGGGTTTGCTCGACATAGTTTGACTGACTACAAAGATTATTTTCATCAATTAAAAATTGATGTGCCTACAACGCTACTCATTAGTGAAAATGATCCATGGCTTGGTTTTTTTGATGCATTACAACTTGCGAAATCATGGAAATTAAACCCGGTTAATCTTGGTGAAGTCGGCCATATTAATGTTGCTTCAGGTTTTGGCCCGTTTCCAGATTTGCTGAATTATTTGATTCCAGAAGATTCGATGTGTAGTCACTCATCTATCGACCCGGTAAAAACTCATTTCTCGTTGAAATTTGCTTAATACCCAGCTTTATATCGCACCGTTTATCTTTATTTATTCGCTTACTGGTTTCAGCAGGCTTTTCTCTTTGAGGAAATATCATGTCGCAGCGATCCCGAGTGCTGCCTGGGTTTGGTCTATCTTTGGGCTTCACCCTCGCCTACGTTTCTTTTATTGTGCTTATTCCATTAGCCGCAGTCTTTATCAAATCATTTGGAATTGGATGGGACGGATTATGGGAAATTTTAACCTCTGAGCGTATTTTAAAATCGCTTCAGCTCAGCTTTAGTTCAGCTTTAATCGCAGCCTTTATTAATGTTGTGTTTGGCTTACTTTTAGCTTGGTGCCTTGTCCGTTATAACTTTCCTGGGAAACGCTTGGTTGATGCATTAGTCGATTTACCTTTTGCTCTTCCAACTGCAGTTGCAGGTATTGCGCTTACCTCACTCTATGCACCCACTGGCTGGATCGGTCAGTATTTAGAACCACTCGGTATTCAAGTTGCATATACGCCAATCGGTATTACATTGGCATTAATATTCATCGGTATTCCATTCATTGTAAGAACAGTACAACCAGTACTCAGTGATATCGAAACTGAACTTGAAGAAGCAGCTTCGGCACTCGGCGCAAATCGCTGGCAGACAATTACTAAGATTATTTTACCGATATTACTACCAGCTCTATTTACAGGCTTTGCTTTAGCATTTGCTCGCGGTGTCGGTGAATATGGTTCAGTTATTTTTATTGCAGGTAACCAGCCGTTTAAAACAGAAATTGCTCCGCTCATGATCATTTCACGCCTTGAAGAATATGATTATGCAGGTGCAACAACAATTGCTGCGGTCATGTTAGTTCTCTCTTTCATCATCTTATTTGCCATTAATTTACTTCAAGCCTGGGCAAACCGTCGTACAGGGAGAAATATCACATGAACCTACATACTGACAGCAATGCACTCGCGTTCAAATTGCAATCACGAGATGCGACACGTGAACCAACTTGGGTACGTTATACCTTAATTACAATTGCGCTGATTTTTTTCCTCAGTTGTCTCATGTTGCCACTCATTCTGGTTTTTGTAGAAGCATTTAAACAAGGACTTGAAGTCTATGTTCAGGCTTTGATTGATCCAGATACGTTATCAGCAGTGAAATTAACTTTATTAACCGCAGCAATTGCAGTGCCGATTAACGTGATATTTGGTGTTGCCGCAGCATGGGCTGTTTCCAAGTTTCAGTTTAGAGGTAAGGCAGTTTTAACCACCATCATTGATATGCCTTTTTCGGTTTCACCCGTTATTGCAGGTTTAATGATTGTACTTATTTTTGGTGCTCAAGGTTGGTTTGGCGGCTGGTTAATGGACCATGACATCAAGATCTTGTATGCAGTACCCGGAATTGTTTTAGCAACCATCTTTATTACAGTCCCTTTTGTAGCACGTGAGTTAATTCCACTCATGGAAGCTCAAGGAACAGAGGAAGAAGAAGCAGCGATTGTATTGGGTGCTTCA
The DNA here is from genome assembly GCF_034650275.1 of Acinetobacter sp. IRS14. Lineage (NCBI taxonomy): Bacteria > Pseudomonadati > Pseudomonadota > Gammaproteobacteria > Moraxellales > Moraxellaceae > Acinetobacter > Acinetobacter sp. IRS14. The sequence goes on along the minus strand of NZ_JAOVFN010000010.1, from coordinate 110,878 downwards.
GGCTGGCAAACCTTTTGGAAAGTGACATTACCTAACATTAAATGGGGTTTGATTTACGGCGTGATTTTGTGTAATGCCCGTGCAATGGGTGAGTTTGGTGCAGTATCGGTAGTTTCTGGCCATATCCGTGGTGAAACCAATACCCTGCCACTTCATGTCGAAATTTTATATAACGAGTACACCTTTAGCGCAGCGTTTGCCGTGTCCTCATTGCTTGCTTTTTTAGCCCTATTAACGCTGGTATTGAAAACGTGGTTAGAACTACATCAAGACAAACCACAACCACATTCAACTGATTCGTAAGGAATGAAATCATGAGTATTCAAGTTAAAAATATTGAAAAACACTTTGGTGCATTCCATGCGCTTAAAAATATTTCTCTAGATTTTCCGGAAGGTGAACTGGTTGCCCTACTCGGCCCATCTGGTTGCGGTAAAACAACCCTCCTTCGGATTATTGCAGGATTAGAATCAGCTGATGGTGGTCAAGTGCTGCTTGAAGGTGAAGACGCGACCAATGTACACGTACGCGAGCGTCAGGTTGGTTTTGTATTTCAGCACTATGCTTTATTCCGTCACATGACAGTATTTGACAATATTGCATTTGGTTTACGTGTTCGTCCTCGTGCAACACGCCCTTCAGAAGCTGAAATTAAAAAACGTGTTACTCGTTTACTTGATCTAGTTCAGCTTGGATTTTTAGCAGACCGCTACCCTGCTCAGCTTTCTGGTGGACAACGTCAGCGTATTGCTTTAGCCCGTGCTTTAGCAGTAGAACCACGAGTCTTATTGCTTGATGAACCATTTGGTGCGTTAGATGCTAAAGTCCGTAAGGAATTACGTCGCTGGTTACGTAACTTGCATGATGAATTGCATATTACGTCAATCTTTGTAACCCACGATCAGGAAGAAGCACTCGAGGTTGCAGACCAAATTATTGTAATGAATAAGGGCAATGTCGAGCAGATCGGCTCACCTCGTGAAGTTTATGAAAAACCTGCAACGCCATTTGTATTTGATTTCTTGGGTCAGGCAAATCGTTTTGAAGGTGAACATGCCGGCGGTATTATTCGTATTGGCAATGATCGTATTGAATTACCAACAGCAGTTGAGGCACCTCAAGGAAAAGTGATTGCTTTTGCCCGTCCAGATGAGTTACATATTCACTCGCAACCGCAAGCGAATACGATTGAAGCGACTTTTGTACGTGAAATCTGGATTGCCGGAAAAGTTGTGGCGGAATTACAAGACCGTAATGGACGTTTAATTGAAATTGCTCTGAGCAGTGAAGCTGCAAAATTACATGCATTTAAACCAAATCAAACTGTTTGGGTGAGTGCATCTCAATTGCACTTATTTGCAGATCAAGTTGCTTAAGAAATATATTTGGTGAGGAAATATCTTGCGGAACTAAAGCAATTCCTCACCTCTTTTGAGGAAAAGTGTGAATGAACTTTCAACAATTAAGAATTATCCGAGAAACTGTACGCCAAAACTTTAACTTAACCGAAGCATCGGCTGCACTCTACACGTCTCAATCGGGTGTAAGTAAACATATTAAAGATTTAGAAGATGAGCTAGGTGTACAGCTTTTTATACGAAAAGGTAAACGTCTTTTAGGTTTAACAGAACCAGGACAATCTCTTCTTGGCATCGTTGAACGCATGTTGGTTGATGCTGAAAATATTAAACGCCTGGCAGAAGACTTTAATAAAGTTGATGAAGGCACATTAACGATCGCAACAACCCATACTCAAGCACGTTATGTGCTACCTCCGATCGTAAACCAATTTAAGAAATTATTTCCTAAAGTTCATTTGATTTTACAACAAGCCAGCCCTGTTGAAATTTCAGAAATGCTCTTACAAGGTGAAGCAGATATTGGAATTGCCACAGAGTCTTTAACAACTGAAGAAAATCTGGCTAGTATTCCTTACTATCAATGGCAACACAGCATTATCACACCGCAAAATCATCCTTTAGTAAAGGCAGACAAGATTACGCTTGAACTTTTAGCGGATTACCCACTCATTACTTATCATGGCGGTTTTACAGGCCGCTCTAAAATTGATAAAGCTTTCGAAGAAGCTCACCTTGATGCAGATATCGTAATGTCAGCTCTTGATGCAGACGTTATTAAGACTTATGTCGAATTGGGCATGGGAGTCGGAATTGTCAATGACGTGGCTTATGACACAGAACGTGATCATCGTTTAAAACAAACTAAAACTGATATTTTTGGTGTCAATACAACATGGATTGCAGTTCGTAAAGGCCATTTACTACGCGGTTATGGTTACGAGTTTATCTCTTTATGCTCACCTGATGCAGATATCAAAGCACTTAAGAAAATTGCTTACCCAGATGAATAAAAATTAAAAATACATAAAAGAGCTTTTTAGCTCTTTTATTTTATTAGACGCAAAAAAAACGAGCCGTAGCTCGTTTTTTCTTTTAGATCTTACCAGTAGAAGTTCACACCAACTTTACCAACTGGCATCCATTCATACTTATTATCGTTACGAATTTCGTTTGCTTCTTTATCAACAGCATCTTGAGCAGATGTTGGGTTACCAGTTACAGGAGCAAGATTATACTGAGTTAATTGCACTGATGGATTACCAGTATAATATGCACCTACCTCACCAAACACACCCCAGTTTTTATTGATTTTTGGAGCAAAACCAAAACCTAAGTATGGAGCGATATCGTTTTTGTAAGACATTTTACCTCTTACGCCACCTTCTTGACCAGCAACTGCTTGTTGGTAATTCTTACCGTCAATTGATAAAGTTTCACCATTACCAATACGTTTAGCTAAGTCATAATCATTATCTAGATAAGCAGCACCTGCAGCTACATATAGGCCTTGAGCCCATGGATTAGAACTAGCACCCCAAGGACGAATCTCAGCATTTAAATAGATATTGTTATTATCCATATCTAAGTCATATTTAGTGCCATTTACAGAAACATCATCTGTCCACGAAATGTCACCACCATTATAACCGAGTGCCAAACCCACATATGGATTTGCTTGCCATAATAAAGCACCACCGTAACCAGTTGTACCTACCTCAGCTCGCACTCCCACAGGAAGTAATTGTTTTTGGTCAAATGCGTAGCTGTCATGAACAACGGCTTCATCTGCCATTGCAGCACCAGCAGCGAATAAAGCTGTTGTTGTTACTAAAACACGTAATGCTTTCATAGTTTTCTCCTCAAAAAGGCTTTGTTTTTAATTTATTCATCTTGTGACTGAAATCATAATAAAGAGAGCTTAGAGTCTTTTTTATACAAAAAGTGCTAGATTTCTGTTATTTTTTGATACAAATTGAGTTAAATTTTTATTTTCAAATCATTTTTGTGTAAAAAACACTTGATTATCTAATAAGCTTATTTTCATTTACCTCATTTATATCCTCGATTAAACGTAACACGTTTTTTCAAAGATTCTTGTCACAAATTAGTGTAAAATCTTTAAAATTTTTTATGGAAGGAAGATCATGTCTCAGCTTTCTACGATCATTGAGCAAGCATTTGAAGACCGCGCGAACTTTACTGCAGCAGATTGCTCAAGCGAAATCCGCCAAGCTGTTGAAGAAGCAATTGCTGGTTTAGATAACGGTACACTTCGAGTTGCTGAAAAGATCAATGGTGAATGGGTTGTTCACCAATGGTTAAAAAAAGCTGTTTTATTATCATTTAAACTAAATGACAATAAACCAATCGAGTCATGTGATCTTCGTTTCTACGACAAAGTTGAAACTAAATTCTCTGGTTGGACTGAAGAACAATTTAAAGCAGCAGGTGTACGTGTTGTTCCTCCTGCTGTAGCGCGTCGTGGTAGCTTCCAAGCTAAAAACGTAGTGTTAATGCCTTCTTATGTAAACATTGGTGCTTATGTAGATGAAGGCACAATGGTTGATACATGGGCAACTGTAGGTTCATGTGCACAAATCGGTAAAAATGTTCACTTGTCTGGTGGTGTAGGTATCGGTGGTGTTTTAGAACCATTACAAGCAAACCCAACCATTATTGAAGACAACTGCTTTATTGGTGCGCGCTCAGAAATCGTTGAAGGCGTGATTGTTGAAGAAGGTTCAGTCATTTCAATGGGCGTTTTCATTGGTCAATCAACTAAAATTTATGACCGCGAAACTGGCGAAATCCATTATGGTCGTGTACCAGCAGGTTCAGTTGTAGTTTCAGGCAGCTTGCCATCTAAATGTGGTACTTACAGCTTATATGCTGCAATTATCGTGAAAAAAGTTGATGCAAAAACACGTGCAAAAACTAGTCTGAACGATTTGTTACGCGCTGACTAATTTCAGTTTGATCAAACATCTCTACGGTCAACACTGATCGTAGAGATTTTATTTTTTATATAGTGTGGTATTTCTAGAATGGCTTCCTTACGTTCCTCTGCAATTCCTGTCTCAGACCCTGCGTCCGGTTTACGCATTACCGAGATTTTTTACTCGTTGCAGGGTGAAGCAAACGCCTCTGGCCTACCGACTGTATTTATCCGTCTAACGGGTTGTCCATTACGTTGTAGCTATTGTGATACCACTTATTCTTTTGAAGGCGGTGAACGTTTTTCACTTGAACATATCATTGAAACAGCTACCCAATATCAAACACCTTATATTTGTGTAACTGGTGGTGAACCACTTGCACAGCCAAACTGTTTGATTTTATTACAACGTCTATGTGAAGCTGGCTTTGATGTTTCTTTAGAAACCAGTGGCGCGCTCGATGTCTCAAAAGTAGATTCGCGTGTTTCTAAAGTTCTTGATTTAAAAACTCCAACTTCTGGTGAGGAACATCGTAATCTCATCAGCAATCTTGATCATTTGACTGCGCACGATCAAATTAAATTCGTCATTTGTAACCGCGAAGATTATGAATGGTCAAAGCAGCAAGTTGAAAAATATCAACTGCATAAAAAAGTCAGTACCGTTTGGTTCTCCCCTGCCTTTGCAGTTGAAAAAGGTGCTGTTGGCCTGCCACGTCTAGCACGTGATCTGGCACAGTGGATACTTGATGATAAACTCCTCGTTCGCTTCCAACTTCAGTTACATAAATTGCTTTGGAACGATGAATCAGGTCGTTAATCACTCAATAAAATAAATCATTCCGAATATGGAGAAAAATATGCGCCCTCGTGCCATTGTTTTGCTTTCAGGCGGCTTAGACTCAACCACTTGCCTAGCTTGGGCACAAGCACGCTATGAATGTATTGCTATTAGTTTTATGTATGGCCAACGCTCAACGACTGAACTAGATGCAGCAAAAGCATTAGCTCAACGTGCAGGTGTTGAACATCGTGTAATTAATATCGATTTGGCTAATTTAGGTGGATCTGCACTTACAGACCACAACATTGCTGTACCAGAACAGTTACAAGAAGGTATTCCTGTAACTTATGTACCAGCACGTAACACTATTTTCCTCTCTTATGCTCTAGCAACAGCTGAAGTATTTAATGCCGAAGCGATTGTTATTGGTATCAATGCTGTTGATTATTCAGGATATCCTGATTGTCGTCCTGAATTTATTGATGCTTTTGCGAATATGGCACGCTTAGCAACTAAAGCTGGCGTAGAAGGAAAACCACTTAAGTTTGAAACACCACTGTTACATTTATCCAAAGCGAATATTATACGTTTAGGGATTGAACATGGCGTAGACTATAGTCAAACGGTATCTTGCTACCAAGCAGATGCTCAAGGACGTGCGTGTGGCAAATGTGACAGTTGCCGTTTGCGTAAAGAAGGCTTTATCGAGGCCGGTGTTGCCGACCCAACACGCTATATACCGTAATAAGTAGGTAAAATTTATGAAGTTGTTAAAATCAAATCTTATTCTTTCATCTTTGTTTTCAACAGTTGCTCTTATGGCTGGTACAGCACATGCTGCCGAAAACCCAGTTCAAGCAGCATATAAAAGTACTAACGTTAAAGGTGCATTAGTTAACGTTTGTAAAGATCAAACAGCTAAAGGCGGCAAACTAAGTTCATCTGAAGTTAGTAAATTCTGTAGCTGCCAAGTTGAAGCACAAGGTAAAGTGACTGAAGCACAAAAATGGGAAATCCAAAGTGCAATCAATGCGAAGAAAAGCCCAAGCTCTCTAGGATTTGTACAACAACAAAACCGTGATCTTAAAGCATGTTTCGGTCCTCAGTTAACAACTAAACTTGAAAAATTAACTGAAGATGCAATGAAAGCTGCTCAACAACAAGCTCCTAAAAAATAAGCTTTTGTTATTCCAAATTAAGCCTGCATTTATGCAGGCTTTTTTGTAGCTCTGTTAAAATGAACTTATCCAACTTGAACAATTCATCCGAAATAAACCATGCAAGAACAATGGAAAACTAACGCAATAAATAAGACCTCTATTGTCTCATTCAGTGGTGGCAAAGACAGCTCCCTTGCACTCTACCATGCAATGCAAACTGGTACAGTTAATGGACTCATTGTCATGCTAGAAGAGCAAGGTCAGCGCTCTCGTTCGCATGCTATGCCACTTGATATTATTCAAGCTCAAGCTGAAGCAATTGGCCTACCCGTATTTATGGCTTCTTCAAGCTGGAATGACTATGAAGCTAAATTTATTGAATTACTCCTTCAGGCAAAACAACAAGGTGCCGAGGTACTTGTTACAGGTGATCTGGATATGCCTGAACATGGGTGTTGGCATGATCGAATAACTCAACAAGTAGGACTCAAATTAGGAATGCCTCTTTGGCTTCGCCCACATCGTGAAGTTGTTGAAGAATTTATCAATCTTGGTTTCCGTAGTGTGCTTGTAACAGTGAACTTAAAACTAGGAATGACAATTGAAGATTTAGGAAAAATTTTAACCTTAGAATATATAAAACAACTTGAAAACCGCGGTATTGATCCATGTGGTGAAGGTGGTGAATTTCATACCACTGTGATTGATGGCCCAATTTTTAACAAACCAATTCCTGTAAGAAAGCTCGATATTGTTTATCATGAGGAATATGCTTTTTTACCACTTGAATTAGATCAAATTTAGCTTTTTTGAAGGATGAGAAATGACTGACAATATCCAATTACCAAATCAGGTATTCCCAACAACACAAAGTGAAGTGAACTTGACTGAGGTCGAAAATGAATGGTTAATCATTTACTTCTACCCTAAAGATTCAACTCCAGGATGTACAACACAAGCAGTTGGTTTTTCTTGTCTAAAAGATCAGTTTGAAGCTTTAGGTGCTCGTATTTACGGTGTTTCGCGCGACTCAGTAAAAGCCCACCAAAACTTTACTGAAAAGCAGGCACTGACTATTGATCTGATTAGTGATAAAGAAGAAGTACTGTGTAAGCACTTCGATGTGATTAAAGAAAAAAATATGTATGGCAAAAAAGTAATGGGTATTGAACGCTCTACTTTCATTTTCCATAACAAAACTTTAGTTAAAAGCTACCGTAAAGTTAAAGCTGCTGGGCATGCAGAGCAAGTTCTAGAAGACTTAAAAGCCCTTCAAACAGTTTAATAAAATTAACTAACAAAAAGCGAGTTTCACACTCGCTTTTTGTTTGCAAAGCATTACCCAATACTTTGACTTTGGCGTATCATAAAAATATTAGAATAATTATTTTAAGGCAATGATATGAGTTTACTCAAAACCTGCTCTTTGCTGCCTGCTACTCTTTTTATCGGTGCATGTAGTGCAAATACATTAGCAATACCCACTGATAGCACCACATCAATTGCTCAAATTCAAAACAATTCCAATGAAATAAGCTGCCAAGATTTACAAAACCCAGCCTATCAACAAGCTGTACTGAACACAATTAATCAGATCCGACAGCAATCACGTCAATGTGGTCAGCAGTATTTCCCAGCAACCAGACCTTTGAACTGGAGTAATAATTTATATAAAGGTGCACTTTCTCATAGTGAAGATATGGCTGCACATAACTTTCTCGGGCATGTTGGCTCAACGGGTCTGGACTTAAAATCACGTTTGAAAATTTACAATACCCTTGGAAAAGCCAATGGTGAAAATGTCGCTAGTGGCCAAAAAACTTTAGGGCAAGTTATGTCTAAATGGCTAACAAGTCCCTTGCATTGTAGTAATCTAATGAATCCAAAATTCACAACTTACGCAATCGCGTGTGCTTCTGATCAGTCTGTGAAGCAAAAGAGTTATTGGACTCAACAATTTGGTACACGCTAAAAGGAAAAATGATGCAATCTGGTTCAATCACTCCAATTTTAAGAATTTTTGATGTTGATTTAGCTCAATCATTTTATCTTGAATTCTTAGGTTTTCAGCTTGACTGGCAACATCAATTTGAAGATAACTTTCCGTTATATTTACAAATTTCCAAAGATGATTGCGTTATTCATTTATCCGAGCATTTTGGTGATGCAAGTCCACATAGTGCAATCCGTATTTATTGGGAACATATTTATGAGCTGCACAGCGAACTAAGCAAAAAAGATTATAAATTTTCTAAACCTCAGGTTGAAAAAACAGATTGGGAAACACTTGAACTCAGCATAACCGATCCTTTTTCCAACCGAATTATCTTTTGGGCAGATGCTTAATCATTCAGTCCGCTAAAATTTGATAATGGAATACTTTCGATATAATTCTCCATTGATCATCTTCAAAGACAAATGTAAGTGCATCATAAAAATATTTAGGGTGGATAACGCATTCAACATGTACTAGCGCCAACCGTTCATTAATCAAATTGATTGAACTGATTTTATCCTGTCGTGTTTGTCGCTTTGAAGCTGGAGAAATCCGACTCGCAACAATCGGAAAATATTCAGCCATGCTAAGTCGTAGTACGGGTTGCTCGGTTACATTGATATATATAGCATCAGGATGAAAAACATTATTTAGAAGTTGCACATCACAAAAATACAAACCATCAAAATATTGCTCTAGTTGTTTCTGAATCTCAGTAATAGGATTATTTTGCATTTTAAGTACTCAAACTTTGTCTTTTTCGTATCGCAGAAACAGTTTCACCTGCAACACCCCAGTTATCAGTTTCAACTTCATCAATGACTACAAATGTAGTTGCAGGATCTTTATCAAGTACACGAACCACAAGCTCTGTTGCTTCTTGAATTAATTGCTGTTTTTGCTGTATTGAGACATTTTCTTTGGTAATTTGAATTAAAATATAAGGCATATAGACCTCCTTTTATAATTTTATTTAATAACAAAAGAATTAGGCTGCTTCAGCTGCAATTGCATCTTGAACTGTTTGGCGCTCAGAAACTCTCTGCATAAAACTGGCTAAATGGCTAAAGTGTGCTAAATCAAGGCCAATAAAATCAGCCCAGCGTGTCACCACAAAAAGATAAATATCAGCAATCGTAAAGTTGGTTCCTGTTAAGTAATTTTGCCCATTTAATTGTTGATCGACCCATGCATAGTGCTTATTGAGGGTTCTGCTATATATGTTTTTACTTTTTTCACTGTAAGATTCATTAAAAAATGGTGAATACGCTTTATGAATTTCAGAAGCAATAAAGTTCATCCATGAGAGAACCTCGTAACGCTCGGCGGTATTTATTTCACTTAATAAATCTTTTCGTAAAGACTGATCAACAAGAAACTGGCTAATTACTGCACCTTCAGTTAACAATGAACCATCATCAAGTTGTAATAAAGGGACTTGTCCTTTTTTATTGAGTTGATAAAAGTCTGTACCCAATTCCGTTAAATGTTGGTGTAAATCTACTTTGATCAATTCAAATGGAAATCCAAGCTCTCTTAAAACAATATGTGGTGCTAAAGAACAAGCATTAGGTGAATAATATAGTTTCATAAAATAACTCCATACAAGATATGAAAATCATCTTATTGTTTACTTATATGTGCTTAAATAGCCCAGAACTCAAATCATTTTTTACATGGTGTAATAAATGGCTCAACAACTAAAAAGAATGATGTTTAGTAGCGTAGAGCTATTTTGCTTAGTCGCAGAAAACGAAAGCTTTTCCAAAGCAGCACTTCATGCAGGTGTTAGTCCAGCAGCTGTAAGCCGTTCAATCGCCCGATTAGAAAAGCATTTAGCCACACCACTTTTTGTGAGAACGACTCGACAAGTACGTTTGACGCCACAAGGAAAAATGTATTTTGAGGAATGCAAACAAGCATTAAATCAAATTTTAGAAGCTGAGCAACAACTTAAAAACCAAAAACAACAACCTTCAGGTTTGATTCGAATTAGTGTACCGACACCTTATGGGCACTACCGAATATTGCCATTATTAGCAAAATTCTCGCAGCAATATCCCGCCATCAAAGTGGATGTTCAACTGACTAATAAAAATGTGGACTTTATTGCAGAAGGATATGACTTAGCAATTCGCGGGCGACAGCTTTCTGATTCAAACTTGATTGCACGCCAACTCGAACAAGCTGAGCTAATTGTGGTGGCATCGCCACAATATTTAAAAAAATTCGGCATACCGCAAAGCATTGAAGATTTACAGCATCATCAATGCATTCAATTTGTGCTACCCAGTACAGGGAAAAATGTACCGTGGCTATTCAATTCAAACCATCAAATTATTGAATATCAAAGCACAGGTAAAATCCGCTGTTTAGACGATATTCTAGGTACGATCACCCTAGCAAAACATAGTGCAGGATTATTACAAACCTACCGTTTTATAGTAGAAAAAGAGCTACAAAATGGGGAGTTGATTGAGATTCTTACAAAATTTTCAGGAACTTCACGTCCGTTTTCTCTACTCTACCCACTCAAAAAACACGAATCTTTTCATATTCGTGTTTTTATCGATTTTCTGATCAAAGAATTAAAACCAAAAGCTGAATTAATTTAGATTGGTTTTATCATCGATAAGATATTTGCGCTGGAGTTCAGCATAAATTTCAGTTTCTTTAAATTCATCTAAAAATTTAATCGTTCCTACAGGGAAAAATTCCGTTTGGATTTCACCACGATAATAAGCTTCACGCATTGGTGTTGCCGAAATTGAATCTTTTAAGCTATCCAGCTCAACCATAATCCATTCAGGAAACAGTCTCAAATAATAGGAAGACTCGTCTTTAAAATGTCCGATCAAACCAACTTTTGAGTTCGGTTCAATTACACCATTTACTAAAGATTTGACTTGTTTTACCCACTTTTCGTCATTATAAACATCTACCACATGTACAAAACGGATGCGTTTTTGTTCTTCTAGAGAAAAATTTGACAAGATCATTTGCTCACGCTCTATTGCTAAGAACGGATTTTTAATATTACGTTCCATTTGAGCAGAGCCTAGCGCCAAAACCACATAATGGCTTTGCTGTAAGGCAATTTCAATTGTCTGCATATGAGCCAAATGAAATGGTTGAAAACGCCCAATAAAAACGAGATAGTCAAATTTATACATAATTAGATTTTCACTTTTTATGAACTCATCAGTAACGCTCATTACAAAAAATATGCGCCATAATGAGAACCTAAAAATTAACAACGTGGTTTAAAGCAAGGATAGTACGATGACACTTAGCTGTATTCAACAACCTCATCAACATTTAAACGCAAATTTAGAAGGTGGCGTACTCACCTTAGCCATAAATCGCCCAGATGCAAAAAATGCACTCTATGGCGAACTTTATTTATGGATTGCCAAAGCATTGAATGAAGCCGACCTTAATAAAGATGTTCGAGTAGTTATTCTACGTGGTGTAGAGCAAGATTTTACCGCTGGCAATGACATGAAAGATTTTATGGGTTTTGTACAAAATCCAAATATGGGGCCAGCTGGAGAAGTTCCACCATTCGTTCTACTTAAAGCGGCTGCCAAATTATCAAAACCACTTCTTATTGCAGTAAAAGGTGTGGCAATTGGAATTGGCGTTACGATTTTATTACACGCAGATTTAGTTTTTGCTGACAACACGTCCCTATTCCAGATTCCATTTGTAAGTCTTGGGCTTTCTCCAGAAGGTGGTGCAAGTCAGTTACTCATTCAACAAGCGGGTTATCACAAAGCAGCTGAGCTTCTACTTACTGCAAAAAAATTCAATGCTGAAACCGCAGTACAAGCTGGCTTAGTTAATGAAGTAGTTGAAGATTCTTACGCATCTGCTCAGGCAACAGCTCAGCATTTAGCAGCTTTGCCTCTTGCATCATTAAAGCAGACAAAAGCGCTTATGAAGCATAATTTAGAGCAAATTATTGAATGTATTGATCATGAAGCTGAAATCTTTATGCAGCGCGTTCACTCACCTGAAATGCTAGAAGCAGTACAAGCATTTATGCAAAAACGTAAACCAGATTTCTCCCAGTTTAATTAAAATCAACTTCTATGATTTGAATAAACTCAAAGGCAGGCTCTTCATAAGGATGGCTTGCCTTCAATGCTTTCGCTACGGTCTTGGCGTTTTCTTCAATTACAATTGTTTCTACACGCCACTCATCAACTTGTTCGAGTTCACCTAGCTCTCCGATATAAGGATCGGCGCCTTTAACCGGCTTAAACTGCCCTATTCCTTTCACTTGCCATGCGCAGTGTTCATAATTACCGATACCACCTGCACCAGCAGAGAAAATGGCTTGTTTAGTCGACTCAAGATGTGACTCAGGTACGTAATAAATCAGCTTTAACATGGGCAAAATGACTCAAAACTAGCGAACGTACTTTAAATCATACCGTTAAAAAAGCCTCAGAATCAAAGTCAGCTCATCATTACTAAATAATTTGCTCCAATAAAGAGGATTTGAATCGCAAGTGCTAAGCCAAATAAACGCCAGCCCATATCTTTTTTATAAAACGTTTTTATGTGATTTTCATTTTTCATCATTTTGGTCTCCGATTTTTTATCGTTGTTACAGAGAAAGCAAAAATTGAACCAACCTCAAATAAAGCATAAGTGGTTAAATAGTAAGCTGCCTATACTTTTATACGTTTTTTTAAAATGCTTCAAGAGCTTCAACAATCTATACGTAACTATTAGTTTGAAGAAATTTGAAAAATCAGTGATTTATCTTCATCCCTATAATTTTAAGCATCCGATTTCTTTAAATATCTATTCTCATATATTGTCATAGCGAAAGCCAAACCACACAAAATGACAAAACCACAAGTCATTGGAATTAATGTACCGTTATATAATTGCCCAATAATAGAGGCAAGAATAAGTGACAAGACAGAGGAAGCTGCACCAATAATAGCCGATGCCATTCCAGCGACATGCCCCATTGGTTCCATCGCAATCGCGTTTAAATTACCAAATAGAGTTCCAAATAATAAAAATAAAATACAGGCATAAAGCATAAACATCCAGAATGATACAACCACGCCTAAAAGCTGAATTCCCAAGAAAATCAAAGAAATTAAGCACAAGCCTAAAAAGCCATAAATACAGATTGGACGCATACCAAACTTCATAACAATTTTAGAGTTTGTAAATGATGCAATTCCCATCACACCAGCAAGCACGGCAAAATAAGCACTAAATTCTTGTCCTGTTTTACCAAACTGTTGCATAAAAATTTGTTGAGAAGTTCCCAAATAACCAATGAATCCACCAAAGCAAAAGCCTGCACATAGCAAATAGCTCATAGTGGTTTTATTACTTACAACTTCTTTAAAGCCCTCTTGAAATGCTTGCAACCGCATAGGTAAACGATTTTCGGGAAGTAATGTTTCTTCTAATCGTAAAGCAACCCATGCTCCAATCACTGTGGCATAAACCATATATAAAACAAAGATCTCACGCCAACCAAAGAAATGAATAATGAGTTGCCCTAAACTCGGTGCAACTGCTGGAGCCACCATAAATACCATCATGATTAAAGACATGATGCGAGCCATTTGAGCTCCGCTGTATTTATCTCTGACAATTGAAATCGTAGCAACATAAGGCCCTGAAACACCAATACCTTGAATAAAGCGCCCAACTAAAAACCACTCAAAACTTTGTGTTGTAAAGCACAATAAACTTCCTAGAAAATAAATAATAATTCCTGTGAATAAAATGCGTTTACGCCCAATCGCATCAGATAAAGGCCCCGCAATGAGCTGCCCAATGGTCATGCCAGAAAAGATACCAATGATGACCCACTGTGACTGGTTATTATTTTTTAATTCAAAAATACGTCCAATCTCGCCTAACGCAGGTAAAACTGCATCTATCGAAAAAGAAACAATCGACATGAGCAATGCCATGAGTAAAGCAAATTCACGGAAATGGATTTTTGATTTCATTTTTCTTCTCTACTATTTATTCTATTAACATTGTACTACATACAAATAAGCCACCTTACGGTGGCTTATTTCAACTTTTCTATTAACCAATAAACTTACGTGCGTTACGGAACATACGTAACCATGCACCATCTTCAGTCCACTCTTCTGGACTCCAAGAGTGTTGAATTGCACGGAAAGTACGCTCAGGGTGCGGCATCATAATCGTTGCACGACCATCTTTAGAAGTAACACCAGTAATCGCTTCAGGTGAGCCATTCGGGTTCAATGGATAATGTTGAGTCGGGTTACCGTGGCTATCAACATAACGCAATGCAACTTGGTTAGATGCGTTTAAGCTTGCAATGTTAGCTTCACTTGCAACAGCACGACCTTCACCATGTGCTACAGCAATCGGTAAGATTGAACCTTCCATACCATCAAGCAATACAGAAACAGATTTTTCAACACGAACGTTTACGCTACGAGCTTCAAAAACTTCTGACATATTGCGGTGGAAACGTGGCCAGTGTTCAGCACCCGGAATAAGTGGTGCCAATTGTGACAACATTTGGCAACCATTACAGATACCTAAGCTGAATGTTTCTTCACGATGGAAGAACTGTTCAAACTGATCACGTAATTTAGCATTGAACAATACTGATTTTGCCCAACCACCACCTGCGCCCATTACGTCACCGTAAGAGAAACCACCACAAGTCACTAAACCTTCGAAATCACTTAGGCTTACACGACCAGCAAGTAAATCGCTCATGTGTACGTCAATCGTATTAAAGCCAACTTTGTCAAAAGCTGCTGCCATTTCAATATGACCATTTACACCTTGCTCACGCAAGATTGCCATATTAGGACGACGTGTATTAATGAACGGCGCTTCAATAGGTTCATTCAAGTCGAATGTTGGTTTAGCAATCAAACCTTGATGCGTATTATCAGTAATTAATGAAAATTCCTGATCAGCAGTTTCTACGTTATCACGTAAACGCTGGATCTGATGAGATACCTCAGACCAAGCTTGTTGTAATTCAGCACGATCTAAAGTTAAACCATTTACAGATAATTGATCTGAGTTATTTACACGACCAACTACAGCAATTGCATCTTTTAAGCTAGAAGCTGCGATTTCTGCTTGTAAAGCTTCCCAATCAGTTGCTTTGATTTGAAGTACTGTACCAATTTCTTCTGCAAATAAGCCCGCAGTAGTCTGGTTTTCTAACGCAACACCTAAACGTGCAGCAAACATCATTTCAGCTACAGAAGCTAATAAACCACCATCGCCGATGTCATGGTAAGCTTGAATCAAACCACGATTGTTCCAGTCTTGGATTAAAGCGAAGAACGCTTTGAAATCATCAAAACTATCAACATCTGGAGTGATTGAACCGATTGCTTTATATACTTGAGCAAGAATCGAACCACCTAAACGGAACTGACCTTTAGATAAATCAATACGTACAAGTACTGAATCTTCTAAATTTTTAAGTTCAGGTGTTAAGGTCTTACGAACATCAGTTACTGGAGCGAATGCAGTAATTACACCCGTCATTGGAGAAGTTACGGCTTTATCTTCACCGTTGTCATTCCAAGTCGTACGCATTGAAAGTGAGTCTTTACCTACTGGAATCGCAATTCCTAAAGCAGGACACATTTCCATACCAATCGCTTTCACGCCTTCAAACAATGCTTGGTCTTCACCTTTTTGACCAGCAGCAGCCATCCAGTTTGCAGAAAGTTTGATATCGCTAATTTGTTCAATGTTTGCACATGCAATATTGGTAATTGCTTCAGCAACTGCCAAACGAGCAGATGCTGCTGGATTTAACAATGCAACTGGTGGACGTTCGCCCATTGCCATTGCTTCACCAGTGAAACCTTGTAAACTTGTTGTCGTTACTGCTGCATCCGCAACAGGAACCTGCCAACGACCGACCATTTGATCACGAGCAACCATACCTGTAATTGAACGGTCACCAATTGTGATTAAGAATGACTTAGACGCAACTGTAGGGTTTTTCAATACGCGGAAAATCGCATCTTTCAAATCAACTTTTGAAGCGTCAAAATCATCGCCACTACGTTCAATAGTTTCATAAGAACGTTGCATGCGTGGCGTACCACCAAGCATTACCTGCATTGGCATATCAACAGCATCATTTTGGAACAATGGATCTTCAACTGTTAAGTGACGTGCTTCAGTTGCTTCACCCAACACAGCAAACGGACAACGTTCACGTGCACAGATCGCTTCGAACTGCTCTAAAGATTCTGGGCGAATAGCAAGAACATAACGCTCTTGTGCTTCATTTGACCAGATTTCCATTGGGCTCATGCCCGGTTCTAATGAAGGAATTTTACGAAGGTCAAGAACTGCGCCTAACTCATGATCATTCACAAGTTCAGGCATAGCATTTGATAGACCACCCGCACCAACGTCATGTACAGAAACGATTGGGTTGAAGTCTTCTAAACGCCAGCAAGTATCGATTACTTCTTGACAACGGCGTTCCATTTCTGGGTTTTCACGTTGTACAGAAGCGAAATCAAGGCTTTCACCGATTGTACCGCTATCTACAGAAGATGCTGCACCGCCACCAAGACCGATTAACATTGCAGGGCCACCCAATACAATGAGCAAGTCACCTGGTTGAATCGCATCTTTTTCTACATGGTCAGGACGGATATTACCGTAACCACCAGCGATCATAATTGGCTTGTGGAAGCCTTTCACTTCACCATTTACATTCTGTTCGAAAGTACGGAAATAACCATTTAATGCAGGACGACCGAATTCATTGTTAAATGCCGCGCCGCCTAATGGACCTTCAATCATGATTTGTAATGGCGAAGCCATACGTGAAGGTTTACCGTAGTTTTCTTCCCAAGGTTGTTCAAAACCAGGAATATTTAAGTTCGAAACTGTGAAACCTGTTAAACCAGCTTTTGGTTTACCACCACGACCAGTTGCACCTTCATCACGGATTTCACCGCCTGAACCTGTTGCAGCACCAGCAAATGGAGAAATTGCTGTTGGGTGGTTATGAGTTTCAACCTTCATTAAAATATGAGCAGCTTGGCTCTTATATTTATAAACAAAGTGACCATTTTCATCCGCTTTCGGATAAAAACGCATCGTGTCATAACCCACAATTACTGAAGCATTATCTTTATATGCAGATAACACATCAGTTGGAGATTCTTTATAAGTATTTTTAATCATCTGGAACAATGACAATGGTTGTTTTTCACCATCAATTGTCCATTCAGATCCAAAGATTTTATGACGACAGTGCTCAGAGTTTGCCTGTGCAAACATCATCAACTCGATGTCATTCGGATTACGACCAAGCTTAATGAATGCTTCAGTTAAGTAATCAATTTCTTGTTCAGATAACGCAAAACCAAACTCATTGTTAGCTTTAACCAAAGCTTCTTTGCCTTGACCCAAGATATCAATTGAATTTAATGGTTTTGGAGCTGTTTCTGAAAATAATGCTCTTGCATCATCAATTTGAGCAAAAACTGTTTCTGTCATACGGTCATGAAGTACTTGTTTAACTTCATTCGTAATTTCAGTAACGCCTTTTAACGTGAATAAAAGACCACGTTCTAAACGGTGTACTGGTGTATTACAGTTTTTGAAAATATCAGTTGCTTTAGAAGACCAAGGTGAAATAGTACCCACACGTGGTGTAACTAAAATCTGAATCTCATCACTTGCAGATTGACGAAGTTCAAAAGACTCACCGTCATTCAATAATTGCAAAGCAGATTGATGTTGCTGCTCGTTGAGCGCTTGATCAAACAAATAGACCCATTGGCTGTCAAAAGATTGAACAGAACTAATTGACGATAAACGTGTTAATAGTTGAGCTTTCTTAAAAGAAGAATGTGCTGCTGCACCGGCCACGATAAACATGTTGATTTTGGCTCCACGGGCAGGTCTTGTGAACCTTACCGCAATGTGACTTTAGAGAGAGCGCATATTCTACTGCTTCTTGCTAAAATCAGCTAGATGTAGAATCAGTATTCTGTAACCTAATTCTGCAAGAAGTGAGTAGTTTTTTGTTCAAAATCATTTTTTTAGGCATTCTAGCTAAAAATAAATTGTTTCATGTTTATTCAATAACATAATAAAACCTGAACTAAGACAAACTATGTCGCACCAAGCTAGTGCTTTTAACTTTTTTTTGGCATGATCAGGTTTTACAGTTTTGAATAATGATAAATGGAACAAATGCGTTGGTTAGAGCTGCTTTCTGCAGTTCGTTTAGGTAGTAAAAAAAGCAGTACAGAACTGGCTCGTAGCCCATTCCATAAAGATTATGACCGTATTATATTTTCTCAAAGTTTTCGTCAGCTAAACCGTAAGACGCAAGTTCATCCACTCGCACAGCATGATGGCATTCATACCCGTTTAACTCACTCACTTGAAGTTTCCTGTATTGGCCGCTCAATGGGTATGCTTGCCGCAGAAAAAATTAAAAATGAATTACCCGTCTGGATTTCTCCTGCCGATGTCGGTGCAATTATTCAAGCAGCTTGTCTTGCCCACGACATTGGCAACCCACCTTTCGGGCATGCGGGTGAATATGCGATTCGCGAGTGGTTTGACGATGCTTCACATGATGATTTTTTGAAGAAACTAAGTCCCGAAGAAGAAGCCGATGTTCGCCAGTTTGAAGGTAATGCTCAAGGATTACGTTTATTAAGTCGCATTGACTATCATCCAAATGATGGAGGTATGCGTTTAACCTATGCAACTTTAGGGGCTTATTTAAAGTATCCATGGCTTTCAAAAACCATTGCGTCACAAGGTGATCGCCCTTCTCATCAACGAGCAAAGTTTGGTTGTTATCAATCTGAAAAAGAAATTTTAAAACAGATTGCCGAACAGCTCGGCCTTATTCAGTTAGGTGAATATCATTATTGCCGTCACCCACTGACTTATTTGTTAGAAGCTGCAGATGACATTTGCTATGCCTTAATTGACTTAGAAGATGGCATTATCTTAAATATGCTGAGTTACCAAGAAGTTGAACCAATTTTCTTAAACCTTATTGCCGACTATGGTCAGCCTGAAGAATTGTCACATCCAAATAGTACATGGCAACAAAAGATTTCGGCATTACGTGGTCGTGTTATGAAACGGCTTGTAGATGAAGTCACTACAGCCTTTGCTAAACATCATTATGAAATCATTACAGGTCA
Organism: Acinetobacter sp. IRS14; assembly: GCF_034650275.1. NCBI lineage: Bacteria > Pseudomonadati > Pseudomonadota > Gammaproteobacteria > Moraxellales > Moraxellaceae > Acinetobacter > Acinetobacter sp. IRS14. Next base: position 91,438 of record NZ_JAOVFN010000010.1, on the reverse strand, counting down.
GCTTAAAGGTAACCTTTTACAATATTGCTCACCTGATATTGCAATTGGTATCGAAACAGCCAAAAATCTGGCACGTGATAAGATTTTTGAGCATCCACAAAAGTCTGGCTTAGAAATTATTGCGCATCAAAGTTTGCAAACCATTTTGGATGCATTTGTACCGCTGACCACACCACATAAATCTTTAAGCTTTAAAGAACAACGTTTAATGTCTATCCTTAATCTGTATGGTGCTAACTTTAGCAATAATCATTACAGCAATATTATGCAAGTACTCGATATTATCAGTAAGTTTTCAGATCATCAGGCTTATAGCTTGGCGCAAGAACTACAAGGTAATAAAATAGGTTTGTTTTAATGGTAAATAGACATGTAGATAAAGGGCTCTATCCCTCATCTTTTATGTATTCAGATCAGTGGATAAAATGTCCTAAATGTTTTCATCTAAGTATCTTGAAGCATGATCGCCCTTTGCCACCCGTAGATGTGCCTTACCAAGGAACATTTTCTTTTAGTTGTCTAAATTGTTGTTATCAAATTAAAGCTGAAGATAATTCAATATCGAGTCGTCATAATGGTCATTTTTACGCCACAGCTTACCAGCGTTGCCACAGTTGTGGTGGGTCATGGCTCAATGCAAATCAAAAACTGAATAATTCAGGAGCTCATCCTCCTTATATTCAAGCTAAATGTCATCTATGCCAAAATTTTTCAAAATTTGAAAAATATAATATAGCTTTTGTTTTAGACCAAAAATTTGGTTATACAGATTATGGTCTTGAACTTTATTTGAAAACTTCAAGCAGGCATGGAGACATATACGTTTATAACCCTACACATTTAAAAGAATTAAAAATGTTTGTTGAAGCTCATCTAAGAGAACGAACTAAACAGACTGGTAATAGCAGTTACTTTTCGCGTTTACCTGCATGGATAAAATCCACACGAAATCGAAAAGAAATTTTAAAAGCTATTTTGCGTTTAGAACAAATGGCATCTACTATTCAACCATTAACAAATAAGTGAAAGATTCAATGATCGGATGTTTAATTGGCGAAGTGTTTGCCCTAGAAGCCCCTACTGTCTTACTGAATGTAAATGGTGTGGGTTATGAAATTGATACGCCACTTTCAACATTTTGCCAATTACAAAAAGGCCAAAAAGTTACGTTATGGACCCATTTAGTTGTTCGTGAAGATGCTCAACAACTCTACGGTTTTAACGATGCTCAAGAGAAAACAATTTTCCGCACCTTATTAAAAGTAAATGGTGTCGGTCCAAAAATGGCTTTAGGTATTTTATCAACGTTAAGCGTTGAGTTACTTGTGCATACGATTGAGCATGACGATATCAACACGTTAGTAAAAGTTCCGGGTGTTGGCAAAAAAACAGCTGAACGTTTAATGATTGAGCTTCGTGACCGTTTCAAAACATTAGCCCAAGGTACTTCTACGTCAGCTACCCTGCCTCAAATTCAGTTTGCGGCAAACTCGCCTGTAGCAGAAGCAGAAGCCGCTTTGCAATCTTTAGGTTATAAGCCACTTGAAGCACAAAAAGCTGTTGCTGCGGTTAAAGCCGATTACACAGAATCAGCCGATATTATTCGTGCTGCTCTTAAATCAATGATGAAGTAAAACACTTATGCAAGACCGTCTAATCAGTGGAGCAGAAAAGCCTGAAGATCATTTTGATCGGGCTATTCGACCAACTTCTCTTGCCGACTACATCGGACAACCTGTAGTACGCGAGCAAATGGAAATTTTCATTGGCGCAGCTCGCGGTCGTGGTGAAGCACTTGACCACACGCTGATTTTTGGTCCACCGGGCTTAGGTAAAACCACCCTTGCCAACATTATTGCGCGTGAAATGGGTGGAAACCTTAAATCTACTTCGGGACCAGTTTTGGAACGTGCCGGCGACTTAGCAGCAATGTTGACCAACCTCGAAGAAGGCGACGTTTTGTTCATTGATGAAATTCACCGCCTTTCACCAGTGATTGAAGAAATTCTTTATCCAGCAATGGAAGACTACCAATTAGATATTATGATTGGTGAAGGTCCTGCTGCTCGTTCAATTAAACTCGATTTACCCCCCTTTACACTTGTTGCGGCTACAACGCGCGCGGGTTTGCTCACCTCACCTCTACGTGACCGTTTTGGTATTGTGCAACGTCTTGAGTTTTACTCTGTAGAAGACCTCACTCATATTGTGTCACGCTCTGCAAACTTGATGAATGTACCCATTACAGTTGAGGGTGCAGAAGAAGTTGCACGCCGTGCACGCGGAACGCCTCGTATTGCCAATCGTTTATTACGTCGAGTTCGTGACTATGCCCAAGTGAAAGGTACAGGTGAAGTGACTCATGAAATGGCACAACGTGCGCTTGATATGCTCAATGTTGATAAAGCTGGCTTAGACACCCTAGATCGCCGTTATTTGAGCATGCTGCTAGAGCGTTTTGATGGTGGCCCTGCTGGAGTCGAAGCGCTTGCAGCAGCAATGGCTGAAGATAGCGGCACACTTGAAGATGTAATTGAACCGTATTTAATTCAACAAGGTTATGTGATGCGTACCGCGCGAGGTCGCATTGCAACGAACCAATCTTATTTACAGTTTGGAATGACACCACCTGAGCCTAAAAACTAATCAAAGGAAGAGAATTTTCTCTTCCTTTTTTAATTCCTCTATTCTTTCAACTTAAATAAAAATTGTATTATCAATAATTTAGCTACTCTATACCTTTTAAGTCTGTCTTTATACCTTATTGATTTTTTAATATTTTCAAAAACTGAATTATAAGAAATCTAGATATTAAATCTTATGAACAATAATATTTTTAGGATAAGGACATGTATAAGAAAGCCGCTTTAATTTTGCCCCTCACCTTAATGAGTCAACTGAGCCTAGCAGATTGGGTTAACGATGCTACTCAACAAAATGAAAATCAAGTCATTCAGCTAAGACAAAATATTCACCAACACCCTGAACTCGGCAATATGGAATTTAAAACCTCGGCCCTTGTTCAAAAAGAATTAAAGTCTTATGGCATTCAAGTCAAAACAGGCTATGCGAAAACTGGTGTAATTGGCATCTTAAAAGGTAATAAACCCGGCCCTATTATTGCGCTTAGAGCGGATATGGATGCTTTACCTATGGAAGAAAAGAGCGGTGTTTCCTTTGCCAGTAAACAAAAAGCCATCTATCAAGGTAAGGAAACTTATGTGATGCATGCATGTGGACATGATGCACACACTGCAATGTTATTAGGTGCAGCAAAAATTTTAGCTGCGAATAAAGATAAAATATCGGGCACAGTTATTTTTGTTTTCCAACCTGCTGAAGAAGGGGGTGCAGATATAGATAACTTCACTCAAGGTGATCAAATCGGTTCACGAAAAATGATCGCTGATGGTGCTTTTAAAGACTATAAACCAGAAGCTATTTTTGGAATGCATGTCATTGCGGGTATGAAAAGTGGTCATCTTTATTATAAAGATGGCGCTATTTTAAATAGTGCAGACCATTTACGTATTCAGGTCAACGGCAAGCAGGTTCATGGTTCGACGCCATGGTTAGGCAGAGATCCAATTTATGCATCGGCACAAATGATTAATAATTTGCAAAGCCTTATTAGCCGAAGAACAGATCTAACCCAAGGTATGGGCGTAGTCAGTATTGGCAATATTCAAGGTGGTACGGCAGGAAATGTGATTCCCGAACAGGTCAATATGATCGGTACCATTCGCTCTAATAACGAAGAAATAAGAAATAACATCTTAAAAAGTTTACCAGCCATGATAGAGCATAATGCTCAAGCCAATGATGTAACTGCTAAAGTTGAAATTGCACCTTATGCACCAGTAACCATGAATGATAAAACCCTTACTCAACTTATTCAGCCAACATTAGCCAAAGTTGTAGGAAATTCAAAACTACATGTGCTCGATCACAATGCAAGCGCTAGTGAAGATTTTGCCTATTATGGCAAGTTAATGCCCTCATTTTTTGTTTTCTTAGGGGCGACACCAGAAAATCAAGACTTAACTCAGGCTGCACCGAATCATAATCCCTATTTTATTGTAGATGACAAGGCCTTAAAAACTGGAACCGAGCTACATGTAAGATTCATATTAGATTATCCGAATATATCAAAACAAGTCCAAACTTCATGGAAGCCCTCTTAACTTAAAAAGCTTGCTAGCCATAAGATGTAGCGTTTTTAGATTAGAAATTCAGCAATCGCAATTGAAAGGTTGTGCCATAGGACTTAGTATGCAATCTGCTAAACTGCCCCGTATTTAAAAGCAGATGTATGGCTTTTGAATGGAACCAATGTTTTATTCAAAGCCATATTTTAAATATAAAGCTCTATAGTGAACTAAAACGGAATCCTCTCATGGCGAATCATTTTGAATTCAACATTCGTGTTTATATTGAAGATACGGACGCAGGCGGTATTGTTTACCATGCCAACCACATTCGCTATATGGAACGTACTCGTACTGAATGGCTCCGTGCTTCTGGCGTTGATCATTACTGGCATCAAAAAGACTACAACTTTGTCGTACACAAAATTGACGTAAAATACATGCGTCCTATTTTAATGGATGATTTAATTACTGTTACAGCACGTGTAGTTTCATGTAAAGCTGCGTCATTTGTGTTGCAACAAAATATTTATCGTGGTGAAATCTTGCTTGCTTCTGGCGAGGTTGAGTTGGCATGTTTAAGCAAAGAACTTGTAGCTCGTCGTCTTCCAGAAGAAATACGTGATCTTATTCGTAAAGAATTGGAACAAGACTAAAAAAACAACCGGCATATGTAACTATGGCAACAAACATTGAATCAACCCTGCATATTTCTGACCTTATTTTACAGGCAAGTCCAGTCGTTCAGTTGGTCATGCTAATTTTATTGTTAGCATCAATCTTTAGTTGGTATCTGATTGCCAAGTTACATATGAGTTATAAAAAAGCACATCAAGAAGATGAACATTTCCAGAAAATGTTCTGGTCGGGTGCTGAACTCAATACGCTTTACAACAATGCCCAGCTCAATTCAAAACGCTCAGGTCTTGAAGATATTTTTTATCAAGGGTTGAGTGAGTTTTTTAAACTTAAAAAACGTCAGGCCCCTGTTTCACAAACGATTGAAGGGACTGAACGTATTTTACGTGTAGGTTTGAGTCGTGATCAGAGCCATCTAGAATACGGCTTAGGTACTTTAGCAAGTATTGGCTCTGTAGCTCCTTACATCGGTCTATTCGGTACCGTTTGGGGGATTATGAATGCATTTATCGGTTTAGCTGCTGTTGATCAAGTCACTTTGGCAACTGTTGCACCTGGTATTGCCGAAGCACTTATTGCAACCGCAATTGGTTTATTTGCTGCAATTCCTGCTGTATTGGCTTTTAACCACTTCACTTCTAAAAGTGAAAGTGTTTACTCTGATCGTGCTTTATTTGCTGAAGAGATGATTGCCTTATTGCAACGTCAGTCTGTGGGTTCATCACAGGAAGATGCATAATGGCAATTCAGCGTTCAGGGCGCTTTGAGCGCATAAAAAAACCACTAAAAAGTGATATGAACGTCGTACCCTATATTGACGTTATGCTTGTACTTTTGGTTATTTTCATGGTGACTGCTCCCATGATTACTAGTGGTATTAAAGTCGATTTACCTCAAGCAAATAACCATCCAATCGAATCAAAAGATATGCCAGCCATGGTCACCATTGGTAAAGATGGCAATATTTATCTTCAGTATGAAGATTACAAAGATAGTGAACCATTGTCTCGTGAAAAACTTGAAGAAGTTTTAAGCGGTGCTCAAAAGCAAGCTGAACAAGAAAATAAACAACTCACAGTTTTAGTCAATGGTGATAAGTCTCGTCCTTATGGAGAAGTCGTATCATTGATGGCAAGTTTACAAGAAGCAGGTTTAACTCAAGTTGGCCTTCTGACAGAGCCTTTAAAATAAGCTATGAATAAAAATCAAAAGCCACACTTTAAACAAAATGCGATTGCATTGAGCTTCACACTAGGAGTTCATGCAATTGCCATTGTTGGCTTGCTTTTTTTAGGCTTGAGTAAACCACCTGAACAGCCAAAAAAGCTAACAACTATTTTAGTTAAGCCAGAAGATTTACCTCCTCCGTTAGCCAAAGAAGTTGAACAAGAGACTACAGCTACCAATGATGCAAAAGAGGTGTTAACCCCTATTGTGGATGAAACGCTTCCTGAAAATCTTCCGGCTACGCCCCCTCCTCCAACAGCTCAACAACTTGCTGCTCAAAAGCAAAAGGTCGAACAGGCACAGCAAGCAAAATTAGCTGAACAAAAGCGTAAAGCTGAAGAGGCTGCAAAAGCTAAACAAGCAGCAGCAGAACAGCAACGTATTGAGGAAATACAAAAGCAGCAAGCTGAAGCTAAACGCCAAGCTGAGGCTAAAACAAAATCCGAAGCCGAACAAAAACGTAAGGCTGAACAAAGTGCAAAAGCGGAAGCAGATGCCAAGGCAAGACAAAAAGTTGCTGAAGAAGCTAAACAAAAAGCAGAGACCGATGCAAAGCTAAAACGTGAGGCTCAAAAAGCCGAAAATGCAAAACTTCGAGCACAGCAAGAAGCTAAGCAAAAAGCTGAAGCAGATGCTAAAGCTAAACAGCAAAAAGCTAATGACGACGCTAAACGTAAAGCTGAAGCAGACGCTAAAGCTAAACAGCAAAAAGCTAATGACGATGCTAAACGTAAAGCCGAAGCAGATGCTAAAGCTAAACAGCAAAAAGCTAATGACGATGCTAAACGTAAAGCAGATGCTAAAGCTAAGCAGCAAAAAGCCAATGATGATGCTAAACGTAAAGCTGAAGCAGACGCTAAAGCTAAGCAGCAAAAAGCCAATGACGATGCTAAACGCAAAGCTGAAGCTGATGCAAAAGCTAAACAGCAAAAAGCTTCTGATGATGCTAAACGTAAAGCTGAAGCTGATGCCGAAGCAAAAGCTGCATCTGCTCAAAAAGCACAAGAAGAAGCAGCTCAGAAGAAAGCCGAAGCTAAAAAAATTGCTTCTTCAGCTAGACGTGATTTTGAGCAAAAAATTCGACGCTCTTGGGATGTTCCGACTGGCAGTAGCGGTAAAACAGTGGGTGTCCGTTTTACCCTTTCAGACTCAGGTAGCGTTAATTCTATTGTGATCACACGTTCAAGTGGTGATGATGCTTTAGATGCAAGTATTAAAGCTGCAATTCAAGCATCTGCGCCATATCCTATGCCATCAGACCCTGATGCAAGACGTGAAGCAAGAAGTGTTAGCTCTACATTTAGAGCGCAATAATTTTGAAAGAGTTACATGCTTTAAATAGTTTAAGGCATGTAACTATGCTACAAAATCAACAGTCACAAAAATACCTGCTATGACTTTAAACTTATGAATACGAGCCGCAAACACCTGCTATCTTTAGCATTAATCACCGCCTTAAGCCCTATTGCTTCTACAACTGCTTTCGCCCAGTTATATCTGGAAATTGCCAAAGCACCAGATCAGGCACCAAAAATTGCTATTGTCCCGTTTAACAATGACAATGGGCTTTCTCCTATTGTTGAAACTGACTTAAACCGTTCTGGACGCTTTACAAGCTCATCTAAAAATTTGCCTGCGAATGCTGCAATTAATCAGATCCAAGCTTCTGACTGGCAAGCTGCCGGAATTCCATATGTAGTTACTGGACAAATTAAACAAACAGCTACAGGTTTTGAAGTTCATTACCAACTTTATGATGTACAAAAGCAACAATACATTTTAAATGAACTTTTAAATGTACCTGCTTCACGCATACGTCAAGCTGGCCATATGGTAAGTGATGCTATCTATCAGGCACTTACTGGTATTCCAGGTGATTTTAGCGGCCGTATTGCATATGTACTCAGAAACCCTGCCACTCCTGCAGAGCGTTATACTCTACAAATTGCAGATACCGATGGTGAACAGCCAAAAACTGTTTTGTCATCTCGTGACCCAATTCTTTCTCCGGCATGGACACCAGATGCCAAGAAAATTGCTTATGTTTCTTTTGAAACCAAACGTCCAGCAATTTATCTACAAGATTTATCTACTGGAACACGTGAAGTACTCACTAGCTTTAAAGGCCTAAATGGCGCACCGAGTTTTTCACCTGATGGTCAATCAATGCTATTCACAGCATCTATGAATGGCAATCCAGAAATCTATCAAATGGATTTATCAACTCGCCAAGTTAAACGTATGACAAACGACTCGGCAATTGATACAGAAGCACGTTATACACCAGATGGAAAATCGTTTATTTTCACTTCTGACCGTGGTGGTTCAGCCCAAATCTATCGTTATACCTTTGCTGATGGTTCAGTAAAACGTCTAACGTTTAAAGGTTCATTTAATGCACGCGGAACTTTGAGTGCAGATGGCAAAAAGATTGCTCTTGTTCATCGTCCAAGTGGCAGCAGTTATAAAGTTGCAATTCAGGACATTAATACTGGCATCACCAATATTCTTACTCCAACCAGTTTAGATGAATCACCAAGTTTCTCACCGAATGGGCAAATGGTGGTCTACGCGACTCGTGAAGGCAGCCGTGGCCTGTTATCTATCATGTCTACCGATGGACGTTTCCGTATGAATTTACCAAGTGAACAAGGTGAAGTACGTGAACCAGCTTGGGCACCAAAATAACTTTTAATTCCATTGATGGAGAAGATCATGAAATCAATCAAATATTTAGCTTTACCCTTTCTTAGCGTAGCACTTGTAATGACGGGTTGTGCTAGCCGCAAACCAGCAACAACTACTGCAACTGGCACAAATCCAAGTACAGTTAACACATCTGGTTTAAGTGAAGATGCGGCATTAAATGCTCAAAATTTGGCTGGTGCTTCATCGAAAGGTGTAACTGAAGCAAATAAAGCTGCTTTGGCTAAACGCGTTGTTCATTTTGATTATGACAGCAGTGATTTATCTACTGAAGACTATCAAACGCTTCAAGCTCACGCTCAATTCCTTATGGCAAATGCAAATTCAAAAGTTGCATTAACTGGCCATACGGATGAACGTGGTACACGTGAGTACAATATGGCTTTAGGCGAGCGTCGTGCTAAAGCGGTACAAAGCTACTTAATTACCAATGGTGTAAACCCACAGCAACTTGAAGCTGTAAGTTACGGTAAAGAAGCTCCTGTGAATGCAGGACATGATGAATCTGCGTGGAAAGAAAATCGCCGCGTTGAAATTAATTACGAAGCAGTGCCTCCTTTATTAAAATAAGGCATATGCAAAAAAACGCTCATATTTTATGAGCGTTTTTTTATAACAACAAAACTTAAGAAGATTTCTTTTCTTCTTCAGAATGTTGCATAGATTCAATCAAATCATGCTTATTAAAATCTTTATATTCAGGCTTAGCCTCATAGTCTTTCCAAGCTTCCTGAACATTTTCTTTCGAAATTTCATCTAGATTGATTGGTTCACCTGCTGTTGGGGTCGCATCAAACTTCTTTGTTGTCATTTCGATTCTCCTAAAAATATACAGTCCGTTGTCATATAATCAACATACCATTTAAAATGGGGGTTGTAAGCATAAATCCAACACAAATAAAGTAAGATAATTTTTATTTTGTGACATTCTCATCTAGAATATGCCACGTATTTATCTGACTCATTTTGATGCTTGAAGCACAGGAGCTTTTTTTATGTCCAACCTCACATTGTCCCAATTTTTACAACAACAAAAAGGGAATCTAACACCTGAGTTGGCTCAAGTCATCGACACTATCGCCACCACCTGTAAAACGATCGATCAAGCCTTACAAAAAGGTGCACTCGCTGGTATTTTGGGTAGTGCTGGTAATGAAAATGTTCAAGGTGAAACACAGAAAAAACTTGATGTGATTTCAAATGACTATTTAATTGATGCTTTAAAAGTTCATCCACAAGTGGGTGGCCTCGCTTCTGAAGAGCTTGATGAGTTCACACCTGCACAAGAAAATGGTAAATATCTGGTTTTATTTGATCCATTAGACGGCTCAAGTAACATCGACATCAATATGTGTGTAGGCACAATTTTCTCTATTCTGCCAGCCAAAAATGCGGTAACCCAAGCAGAAGATTTCATGCAAGCAGGTACACAGCAAGTTGCTGCTGGTTACGTACTTTATGGTCCATCAACCATGATGGCCTTAACTGTAGGAAATGGCGTAGTATTCTTTACTTTAGACCCAGAAACTCAAACATTCTTGCTTACTACTGACAATGTTCAAGTTTCAGCAGATACTCAAGAGTTTGCAATTAACACATCTAACCAACGTCATTGGGAAGAGCCTGTAAAACAATATATTAATGAATTACTTGCAGGTAAAACATCTGTACGTGAAAAAGATTTCAACATGCGCTGGGTAGCATGTATGGTGGGTGATATTCATCGTATTTTATGCCGCGGCGGTATTTTCCTTTATCCGTACGACTTAAAAGATCCGAAAAAAGCAGGTCGCTTACGTTTAATGTATGAAGCAAACCCAATGAGTATGCTGATTGAACAAGCTGGTGGCACATCAACTACAGGTCGTGTTCGCATTTTAGATATTGAACCGACAGAACTTCACCAACGTGTTCCTGTAATTATTGGTTCTAAAAATGAAGTTGAACGTGTAACAAGCTATCATTAATAATTTTAATTATTTAGGGCATCATAGTATCATGGTGCCCTTTTGTTGGATATTTTCTCATGGCGGTTATTTTTTTAGAATCAAAAGACAATGCAAAAATTAAACATTTGCGTGGATTAATTGAACTTAATAGCGCTCGAAAAAAGCACCAACAAACAGTCCTTGAAGGTACCCATCTCTGCTTGACGTGGTTACAACAGCAAAAAAAGATTTTTTCTTTATTTACGACAGAACAAGCATTAGAACATACTGATTTAAAAAAAATAATCGAACTGCATCAAGGTCATATCTTTGTTATTAGTGAAGTTTTATATAGAGATTTGAGTACATTAGGTACAAGCTTACCTTGTTTAGCTATTATTGATTTACCTAAAACTGCATCAACAATTGACTATAAAGTAGATACTTTAATTCTGGAAAATATACAAGATCCAGGTAACGTAGGCACATTGCTACGTTCAGCAGCGGCAGCAAATATTAAACAAATTATTTGCACACAAGGATCTGCATCACTTTGGTCGCCACGAGTTTTAAGAGCAGGCATGGGAGCTCATTTTAGCTTACATTGTTTTGAAAACTTCCAACTCACAGATATTCTTCCAAAATTTCAAATACCAGTTTTTGTTACAAGTTCTCATCGCTCAACTAGTCTTTACTCAAAAGATCTTTCAAAACCATGTGTCTGGATTTTAGGAAATGAAGGCCAAGGTGCAAGTGATTACGCCCTAGATCATGCAGAATCTGTAACTATTCCTCAGCCTGGTGGACAAGAGTCTTTAAATGTAGCAATTGCAGGATCAATTTGTTTTTTTGAGATGGTTCGTCAACGCCAATAAAACGTTAATTTATTTTACATCTCACATATTTGTGAAAAAAATCAATTACACTAGTAAAAAATAACCGATTGTTGTCAACCTCCCACCTCTTTTCAACGTTATATAAGAGATATATTGAAGATAAGGTGGGTATGTCCAATGACAGGATTTTCCATCTCCATGGATTTAGCACCGAAAAAGTCTCGATCGGAAACATCTAGTGCTCATGCAAGCACGGCTGAACAACGCCTGAAAGTTTTCATGCAAGATGTTACTGGTCGTGCTTTGGTGATGATGGAGAGTGCTACCCAAGGTCAACAAGGTATTGCAATGGATTTGGTTCAAGAAGCATTTATTGCTTTACACAAATCTTATGCCGATAAAAGTACTGAAGAATGGTATCCCCTGTTTTATACTATTTTAAACAACAAACTTCAGGACTGGCGCCGCAAAGAATCTCGTAGAGCAAACCCATTTTCATTCTTCAAAAAAGTTAGTCTGGATAATGACGACGATGAAGTTATTGATGTAGTTGATGAAAAAGCCATTAACCCTGCGGATTTTCTTGATCAAGCAGTGACTATCGAAGAAATTCGAGAAGCAATTTCAAAGCTACCTGTTCGTCAACAACAGGCATTTATGTTACGTGCGTGGGAAGGTTTTGACACACACACAACAGCTCAGATCATGAACTGTACTGAAGGTAGTGTAAAAACCCATTATCACCGAGCAATTCAGGGACTTAGAGAGTACTTAGCCCATTTAAATCCCTTGGGAGGTTCTGATGAATCATGATGATTTCACTAAAAAGGTGACGTCTAAACTTGATAGTTTGGCACATCACCATAAAAATAAAACAGTGGTCATGAATCATGTGCTTGACCATATTCAACAAAAACCAGCCTCTTTTTATAGTGTCTGGAAAATGTCTGGTTTTGCACTTGCAGCTGCGATCACAGGTTTTGTAATTTTACCTAATTCAGCAGATATTGTTGATAAGCCGCAAAATCAAGTGATTGTAAATCCTAAATTATCTCCACAGATGGTGGAAGATTTAGAAATGCTAATGGTCTTGGGTGAGGATAAAGTACAACATGGCAGCTAAAAAATTAGCACTTATCCTTTGTTCATTAAGTTTCCTGCAAACGAGCTTTGCAGGTTTTGAACGATTTTGGATTTTTTCTAAAGATGCCAATACACAAGTTGATGACACATGGAATGCTCTTTCTGAAGAAGAGCAACGTGCAGTTATTAAACGCTACCAGAGCTTAAAAGAGTTACCAGCGAATCAAAGTACGAATCTACAGCAACGTATGGATTGGTTTACTCAACTCCCCGATGCTGAAAAAGAAAAAATGCGTGAAGCATGGCAAAAAATGAGTACACAAGAGCGTAATGACTTACGCCAGCGTATGCTTAAAGCGAATGGCGAAGAAAGAACAGCTATTCGTGAAGAGTATATGAACAAGTATTTAGAACATTAAATATAACTCTATAAAATTCGTACACAGTGAATTTAATGTCTTAAATAATTTTCTATAAAAAAGCCTCCAATTGGAGGCTTTTTATTTTATATCGTTTATTTACGGTAGCGTCTATAGACTACTAAACCAAGTAAAGATACTAAAGACAAAATTCCTAAGCTACCACCACCGCCCCCACTACTATTTCCACCAGCAGTAGTATTACTGCTAACTAAACTCAAAGTACCAGCATTTGAAATTTTATTATCAGCGTCATATACATAATAAGTTAACGTATCATTGAAGTTATTAAAACTGTTCTTAGCCTGAATATAAATATTACCACCATAGCAAGTATTATCCTTATCATCACCTGGGCAAGGGCCTTCTCTATCTGCCTTCACGACCGTAAAAATTCCATCTTTTGAGCTTTTACTTGGTAAATAGATAGGCAAATCTGCAAACTGAGGTTTATTTGGCTTTGTAATAAGTGTATTAGCTGGGCCATCCCCATCATCATTTGCATATTTAAGTAAGTTTAATGGAATGATTTCATTTGCTAAATATTGAAATACGACCTTATTATCAGTTACTACTGGCGCAATATTATCGAACTTGGCTTCTAACAAACCTGTTGACTGAATAGTCCCATCCTTAGTACTTACAGTATACTTACAGTAATGATTGTCACCACTTGTTGTAATTAAATCATCTAATCTATAAAAAATAATCTGTTGTAAAGCCGCATTCCACTCGCATTTAAGTACTTTTTCTTCCGTATCTCTAATATATTCTTGCTTATCATTGATTAAACCAGTCCCAATTGTCTCGACTTTAATATTGTAGTCTGTACTATTAAAAAACTTTAGAAGATGGCTACTATCTTCATTTGGCAAAGGTAAACCATTTGCTTTCAAATCAACATAAATAGCTCGATATTTTGCATTTGCTTTAGTTTGATCAAGAAGATTTTTATAATTGGCAAAATCTATTTTTAAAGCATCCCACAAATAAGAATAAAGTGGATTAGTGAGGTTCTTTTCTGCAGTATCATATTGTGTTTGATATCCCTTAAGTAAAGTCGTAAGTGATTCATTAGCTAGCCCTTTTAAATCACCAGCAGTCAATTTCATTAACTCTACCGAGCCTATGTCACAGCTATTACGATCAATATTTACTGACTGATAATATGGTTTATTAGTTGGAAGTCTAACTAAACCACGCTGATCTATAAGAGCACATACAGCTTTACGCTCAGGATCTATATCTATTAGATCTTCTTTTCCAGGTGGCAATAAAGGAGAATTGTTTAATGGAAAATAAAGTGGTAATAAGCCTGTTACTGCTGCAGCATTATGGCGCTCAAGTAAAGCGTTGAATGGAACACCTGAAATATCAATTGTCTTATTAGCCGAAGAAAGTACTTCTGTTGGTAAGTCACATTTGTCCGTGTTATTACTTAAATTTAGTGCATTAAAGGATAATTTAAGACTAGAGTTTTTCAAATCTGCTGCTGAGCCTGCCAAATATCGACAAGCATAACCATCTGGGTTATATCCAATTATATTAAAATTTAATTCTTTTTCAGCTAAACTATCATAGAGAAAGGTAGTATGGGCACTGTTTTGGACAATAGTATTATTTTGTAGTTTTAAACTACTTTCACCACTTAGAATGGTTGATGGATTCGTTGTACTACCAGAAATTGCATCTCCTGTAAATTTTAAAATGCTGCCATTTACAGTACTTGCAATATTTTGAGCAATCGTATTAATAGTAAACTCAGCTTTCGGTTCGCCACAAAATTCAAATGTACTCGTAGCATTAGTTGAACCATTATTGATAATACTTGAAGATGTAAAAGTAACGTCTCGTTTGGCATATTCAGTACCATTAAAACAACTCATTGCTAGCACACTACCAGTCGTTGCCTGATTACCTTGTACCAAGGAATGAGTTACCGATAAATTTACCCCACTGCCTCCAAGAAAGATTGCTCCACCTTTCGGTGCTTGCGAGTTCAAAATTTGTGTATTTAATAAGGTAACATTACCACCCGCATAAATAGCCCCACCTTGATTTGAAGCCGTACCATTTTCTAAAATAATATTTTGCAGAAATAATGTTTTTTTATTTTCTGCTGTATTAAATATACGCGACTTCCCTGCCGCATTAATCCGAGTTTGAAGAAGAGGTAATGCAGGATAATCATTTGTTAATACATTCTTTTCTGACCAATTCTGATCTTCATTACGCTCACCATAACCATAAATAGAAATATCAGCATTTGGCACTAATTCTTTATTTAAAGTATAAGTTCCTGCTTTTAGTTGAATTACTTGAGCAGTATTAAGATTATAAACAGTACATCCATACGCTGATTTACGGGTTTCCGCAACTTTAATAGCTTCTCTTAATGAACATGCATTCGCATTTTCACCATCTTCATCAGCAAAAGTTGTAACCTCAATTCTTTGATTTGTGGTATCAGCAAAAAGTGGCATATTTGCAATTACAGCTAATGCTAATAATGCTTTTTTGTAATTTTTCATAGTCCTCATCCCTGATTATGACTTGAAACGGCGCAAAGCAATCAAACCTAATAAACCTAAAATAAAGCCACCACCCACACTGCCTCCCCCCCCTGCACTCACAGATTTGTCTTCAATTCCAGATAAAGGATCCTGAGCAATTCTTGTCGGAATAGTAATATATTGAAACTCTACACCTTCATTAAATCGAGACACACTCGTAATAACCTGAATACTAAAAATATCTGCACCATGCCAGTTACCGTTTGGGGTATAAACTACATTCCCATTTTGATCTAGAGTTATAGTACCTTTAGAAACTGGAGTATCTGTACTTTGTTTAATTCGAAGACATCCTGGTTGCCATTCTTTTCCATCAGCACGCTCTCCAAATAAACGTTTGCATGTAGCTGGAGTCACTAGATCTGCTTCACTTAAAGAACCCAAAATATTAAATTTAGCAACTTGGCCGTATCTAATATCTTGACCTACTGAAGACATCTCTGTATTTAAAATATATTCGATTGCGCCAAGATCACACAGCTCATCATAACCGCTACGTTTTTTCCCACGTTGATCAACATTTTCACAGGTTACTAATCCGACTGAAGTGGCGTCACTATATAAACGACCTTTATTAATAATTAAGGAATCAGCTAAAGTATTATAACTTTCTAACAGTCGAGGTTTAAAAAAACCTAAAAAGCTATCTTTAGGCGTGCTAAATGGGCATAACAATCCTTCTTTTGCTGTTACATCACAGACACCTTCATCTGTAGTTCCTGCAATTAATTTTTCATTATTAGGATAGATAATATTTGGAAGTTTTGAGGTCGCGTTTCTATTACATTCTGCTGTAACTAAATTACTTTGTATGATTGCTTTATCAGCAGTACTAGCCTGACAATTGATTGTATTCCCAACTAAAATACTATTTAAAATAGAAGCATTACCTTGCGGGGCATCTAGAAATAGTCCCTTATCATTTTTGATCATGGTAATGTTATTAACAAACATTCCATCTCGAATATTTGCAATAAAACCACTTTTATTGTGAAAAAAAGTACTATTACTCAATCCAGTAGCGCGCTGACTTAAGTATCCAGCTGTGCTTGCATCATCAAATCTATTTGCGTTAAAAAAAAGTGATCCATCTACTGAACTAACTTCATTGTCTCGGATTACAGACTGAGTGATCAAATACAAAGGCTGCTCGCTATAAATTACTCCACCTTCTGTTGCTTTATTATTCTGAATAAGAGTATTGCTAATAGTGACAAAACCATAAGTCTGACCACTTTTCGTGACTAGCCCTCGATTATAAATTGCTCCCCCTTGAGCTGCGTATCCATCGATTAAACGTGAATTTTGGATCTTTAACATTTCATGATTATCGATTAATCCACCAGTAAAGGCTTTAGACTTTAAACCTGCACCTTGTAAATTAAGATCAGTTAAAGAAACTGAGATCGATCCTTTTTCAATACTTTCATCATCAATTTTAAATAACTGATCTGTACCAATCATTTTTATTGTAGCGTTATGTGAACCTGGCTGATCGGTATCAACTAACGTAGAATCATTTTTAACAGTACTGATTGTTAAAGGGGCTGTAATCTTTATTTTTTCATTAAGTGTGTACTCTTTGTCTCGCTGCAAAATAATATTGTTTGAATCACTACTCACACAGCCGTGATAACCATCTTTTACAGAAGCAACAACAGTAGAATCACTTGAATTACGCTTATTTATTAGCTCTACAGCTTCACGTAATGAACAGACTGTATTATCAACGTCTTCATCAGTTGTAGTTGTGACTTGAATATCGGCAGAATAAGCGTGTCCAGCAGCAGCCAATAAAGCAAAAGCAATGCTCCGTTTGAGCATACCCATCTCCTTACATCTTTTTTCATTTTTCTTTGTCAATATTGCAAAATTTCCGCTTTTGCAATCGCATCCTTTGTGCGTACTTTGTCACAGCAAGTAGAATTTCTCAAGACATTTTGGTCGGTCTGTAGAGTCATTTTTGACCTAGATTACAAAAAGCTTCATACATTTAAAAAACTTTTTTAAATACAAAAATGTGACCGTTTAAAATTAGCAGAAGCTTTAAAAAGATATAGAGGCAAGTGCTCTGAAATTAGAATTTTTTGTCCGAGACTCTATTTTTAATAGTTTTTTATGTGCACAGGTGAGGCAATAAAACAAGATTCAAGGATATCTATGGTTGATATTCATCAATCAAAGCATAAATTTGTCTTAAAGTTGCATTCGAAAGTTTTGTTTTTTCGCCTTTGAGAAGTTTTTCTAACTGAGCAACTGTCTGTAGTAAAAGAGAAGCTTGGTGAGGGCCATGTAATAATAAGTAGTCAACAATTTGCTGATCAAAATGGATACCACGTCTAGACATTACAGACGTAACTAAAGAGTAACGGTCCGCATATAAGCTTCCACTCGGCACTTTAACACTAACAGCTTGCGTAAGTCGTGACTGTAAGTCTGGCAATTCTAACTTTAATTCGATAGGCGCTACACGTGAAGAGAATACTAGCTGTCCTTCGTGATTATTCATTAAATGGAAGACAGCTTTTTGCCAATGAGGCACACCACTAATTGATTCAATATCATCCAAAGCGACAAGATCATAATGCTCTAAAGAAGTAATTGCTTCGATAGGAGCATCAAGGAGTTCAAGCAAAGAAACTTTAATTGCAGATTTGCCTACTTCTAAATAAGAGTCACAAATTGCGGAAAGTAAGTGACTCTTTCCTGTCCCTGCTCCACCATAGATATAAAACCTACTCACCAGACCAGCATGTAGTTGACGCACAGCATCGACTACATTCCCCCAACTCGGTCCCGAAAAATCACTGATTCGGGCATCAAGTTGAGGTTCTATATCCAGTTGGAGTTGACGCATATATTGAATTAACCTTGAAATTATTTCTGGTTAGGGGATTTCAGTTCATCTGTATCTTGCTGTGTTTTAACTTCAAGATCAAGCTTAGTGCTTTCGGTTTCTACATGAATTTGCTCAATATCGCCATGTTGGATCACTAATGTAGAAGGTGGAGCATAAAGTGAGCTTCTTTCATAATTCTCTCTTAAATGCTTCAACAACACTACAATAACAGCAGCAACAGGCAATGCAATTAACATTCCTAAGAAACCTGCAAGCTGTGCACCTGCCAATACGGCAAAAACAACTGCTACAGGAGATAAACCAATTTTATCGCCCAGTAGGAATGGCTGAAGAATATAACCCTCTACCGCTTGGCCAATCATAAAAACTACACCAACCAGTAATAAATGCATCCAATCCAAACCGAACTGGAACAAGCTAGCAATAACAGCTGCAATAATACCTACGGCAAATCCTAAATAAGGAATAATACTGGCAAGACCAGCTACCATACCAATAATAAGACCAACTTCCAAACCAATGAGCTGTAAACCAACTGCATATACTACGCCTAGCAATAGCATGACGAGAAACTGACCTTTAACAAACGCTCCTAAAACGCTATGGCATTCACCAACAATCTGTAAAGTAGTTGCTTCATATGGGCGTGGAATGAGACGGCGTAAGTTTTGTAGCATACGGTCCCAGTCTAATAAAAAATAAAAAGCAATAATTGGAATTAGAACAACTGTTCCACCAATTTGAATAAAATTGAGACCTGATTGTGCAAGCTTTAATAAGACAGCTTGAATACTATCGGCACTGTAATTTGTCTGAACATAATCCATGACAGCTTTGGACATTTGGTCAGTATCAATTTCCATTTGCTGAACATTAAATGTCGAAGAAACCCATGGCAATAGTTCTGCATTAATCCAGTGAATACCTGCTGGAATACTATCTCGGGCGTAAACCAATTGTTTCCAAATCAGAGGTACTAAATACCATAATGCAATGGTTAGTGTTACACCAATTCCTATAAACACCACGCTAATTGCTAACCAGCGAGGCAATTTGATTTTTACCAGAACATCAACGAGTGGACTGAATAAATAAGCCAGGAAAAAAGCACCGATAAAAGGAATGACTACAGGCTTGAGTAAGTACAATACCCATACCAGCAATACAATACCTGCGAGTAAAAGAATACGGCGCAGTATACGATCTTGCATAAAATCTAGCCTTTTTTGATTTAATCGTTATAAATGAAAAAATATTTTTATTAAAGATAGCATTTTCGAGCATAAATAACATAAGAGTTTCGTATATTCAGGTTATAATCTGCCGCCAATGCGGAGACTTCATTTATGAGCAACTCAACTTCTACCCCAAATACCGGTTTAAGCTACAAAGATGCGGGTGTCGACATTGAAGCGGGCGACGCACTGGTCGATCGTATCAAGTCAGTCGCTAAACGTACAAGTCGTCCTGAAGTAATGGGCGGTCTTGGTGGCTTTGGTGCACTATGCAAAATTCCTAAAGGTTATGAAGAGCCTGTTTTAGTTTCTGGAACCGATGGTGTAGGAACTAAATTACGTTTGGCACTTAATCTTAATCGTCATGACACAATCGGCCAAGATCTTGTGGCTATGTGTGTAAATGACCTTTTAGTTTGTGGTGCAGAACCATTATTCTTCCTTGATTATTACGCGACTGGTCACTTAAATGTTGACGTTGCTGCAAATGTTGTTACTGGTATTGGTAAAGGTTGTGAGCTTGCAGGTTGCGCACTTGTAGGTGGTGAAACCGCAGAAATGCCAGGCATGTATGAAGGCGAAGATTACGATCTTGCTGGTTTTGCTGTTGGTGTTGTTGAGCAAAGCAAAATTATTGATGGCTCTAAAGTAAAGTCTGGTGACGTACTTATCGGTGTTGCATCAAGTGGTGCTCACTCGAATGGTTACTCATTACTACGTAAAATCTTAGACGTTAAAAACGTTGATTTAACTCAAGTGATTGATGGTCGTCCTCTTGCAGATGTTGCAATGGAACCAACACGTATCTATGTAAAACCAGTTCTTGAACTTTGCAAACAAGTTGATGTGCATGCTATGGCACACATCACTGGCGGCGGTTTACCTGGTAACTTACCACGTGTATTACCAAATGGTGCTCAAGCGGTCATTGATGAAGCATCTTGGGAATGGTCTGAGTTATTCCAACTTCTACAACGCGAAGGCAATGTAGAGCGCTTTGAAATGTACCGTACGTTTAACTGTGGCGTAGGTATGGTCATTGCTGTTGATGCAAATGATGCTGAAAAAGCAATTGAAGTGCTTAATGCTCAAGGCGAAAAAGCTTGGAAAATTGGACACATCCAAGAAAATGCTGAATCAGTGGAAGGTGCAGACGAAAAAATTCGTGTGATCTTTGCATGATAAAAATTGCTGTTCTAGTCTCTGGGAACGGCAGTAATTTACAAGCCTTGATAGATGCAAATCTATCAGGGCAAATTGTAGGTGTACTGTCTAATAAAGCAGATGCTTATGCCCTAGAGCGTGCTCAAAAAGCCAATATTGCTACGGCCGTTATTTCTCATAAAGACTTTCCAACTCGTGAAGTGTTTGATGAAGCAATGCATCAACAGCTCTTGGCTTGGCAAGTGGATGTGGTTATTTTAGCCGGTTTCATGCGCATTTTAACTCCCACCTTTGTCAACAAATGGCAAGGGAAAATGCTGAACATACATCCCTCACTTCTTCCAGCTTATAAAGGTGTGAACACTCATCAACGCGTTTTAAACACAGGTGATCGTTTACATGGTTGTACCGTACACTTTGTAACGGCTGAACTGGATTCTGGTCAATCAATTGCCCAATCCGCTATTTCAGTTAAAGAACATGATACTGCCGCTTCATTAGCAAATCGAGTGCATGCACTTGAGCACTTTATCTACCCACAAGTAGCAGAGTGGTTATGTAACGGTCAACTTACATGGAAAAATGGCCAAGCTTATTTGCGTGATCAAGTTCTTGAACACCCTATTCGTTTTGCAAATTGGTAAAACTTTTTACTTAAAAGCAAAAATAAAAAAGGACATGCTGGCATGTCCTTTTTTATAAGTCTAAAAATTAATTTGGCTGATGATGAATCAATTTCTTTATAGAATTCACTGTATCAATTGGATGCTCTAGAGGGAACATATGCCCCCCTTCAACCACAGTAAACGGAATTCCCATTTTTCGCTTTGCCATTTGAGGAAAGCCTCTCTTTAAGAAATCACTTCCTTTACCTACAACTAAATGCACAGGCATCTTAGGTTTTGGCATAGGCAGCCACCACCAAGAAGGGTTTTTACGGAAAATTGCAACTTCATCCTCACGAGAAATCGTTAAAGTTACTCCACCGCGAACCGAATCTTCTTTCAAAGCATAGTCGATGTAGGCTTGAAAACAATCTTCATCAAAATCTTTATAAAATCCTTTAGGACGTAGTAACTCAGCAGCCTGCTCTCTCGAGTCCCAATGTTCACGACGGCGTGCAGATAAACCAGCTGGAGTCATCGCATCAACCAATTTAGGACGAAATAGTTTTGCCATGTGAAATGCAAATGAATATCGCCCTAAAATAAGAGGCGGATCTAACATAATGACTTGAGAGAAGAGTTCAGGACGCTGAAAAGATGCCATCAACGTTAAAACCGAACCAAGAGAATGGCCAAGTCCAATCACTTTACGTCCTTTCGCCTGTCGCACAATACTGTCAATTACCTGATCAACCAAAGCAGGCCAATGGTTAGTCACAGGATAACGTTTATCAGGACCAATCAGGGGAACATAAATAATGTCATATTCCCCTTTTAACTGATCAAACAGTTTTTGATACACTTTTGATGGCACGCCATTCGCATGAGCAAAGTGTATAACTGGTTTCATTGACATACCGCTATCCTAAAACAGATTTTATTGTAATTTTGCGCTTTGACGAGTCTGCACTTCTTGAGCAATAGATTCACTTACCCCTTGCCCGATTTGTGCCCCCATACGACCTAAAATGGATTGTAATGGGTTGCGCTCAATTGTGTAGTCAACTTTATTATCAAGGTTTAGTTCACGCATCAAGCTCGTAATGTTACCTGAACGGTCAGCAACACCCAATTGGATTGCTTGTTCGCCAGTCCAGAATAAACCAGAAAAAATAGCTGGATCGTTCGATTTCAAACGCTTCCCACGCCCTTCTTTAACTGCAGTGATAAAGTGAGTATGAACATTATCAAGAACAGATTGAATATGTTGCTTTTGAGCAGGATCAATCGGTTTTGTCATACTTAAAATGTCTTTATTCGTTCCTGCTGTTAAAGTACGATCTTCAATGCCAAGTTTCTGAGCTAAACCAGTAATCCCATAGTTAGGCATAATCACACCAATTGAGCCGACCAGACTTGATGGATTGACAATAATCTCATCAGCAGCAGACGCAATATAATAAGCACCTGATGCACCCATATCACCAATCACAGCGTAAACCTTTTTATCTGGATGCTGTTTTTTCAAATAACGAATTTCCTGCCAGATTTCATCAGACTGAACTGGGGAACCGCCAGGTGAGTTAATATTAAGTGCAATAGCTTTACTATTTGAAGCTTCAAAAGCACGTTTAAGCGCTTTATTGGTATCTTCACTATTTACTGATTGATTACTTGAAGCATCAATAGTTCCAATAATATCCACTACTGCCAAATGAGCACTACTGCTACTCACCGCAGAGCCTTCTTTGCTGGTTGAACAGCCTTTACCCATGAGTACAATAATGAATAATAAATAAATAAAAGTTAATGTTTTAAAGAAGATTCCCCAACGGCGACTACGGCGCTGTTCCTCTACTGAAGCAAGTACAGCCTTCTCAAGAATTTGCCATTCTGGTCCATTTTGTTTAGGGATTATAGGTTCATTTTGTGGTTTTGGTGGCCAATCGGACATAAAATTCCAATCCAAATTAATCTAAAATGATGTCATTATATACGTTGATTTGATAAAAACTGTCTAAATAATATGATTTCATTTATAATAATTTTATCTTTTTTTAATTATTGCTTCCTTTTTACCGCGATAGATGACCAAATTAGATACAAAAAGCATGAACTACTACCTACTCAAAACTTTTAGCCGCCAGCCAATTCAATTTGGACGTTTTCTTGCTCGTATGTTGGCAGGGTTAATTAATACTTTAAAAATTACTAAAACATCAAAAAGTATAGAACTAAACCTACAAATCGCCCTCCCACATTTAACGCCACAGCAGCGAATAGAAATTACGCAGCAAGCTATTCGCAATGAAGTCACCTCATACTTTGAATTTTTAAGTATTTGGGGCTCATCAAATAGTAAGAATATCGAAAGAATTCATCATATTGAAGGAGAACATTACTTTCACGAAGCACTTGCAGCAAAAAAAGGTGTGGTTTTGATTGTTCCACATTTTGGTACATGGGAAGTCCTGAATGCTTGGTGTTCACAATTCACTTCAATGACAATTTTATACAAGCCAGTAAAAAATGAAGATGCAGACCGTTTTGTTCGAGAAGCACGTAGTCGTGAACAAGCTCACTTGGTTCCTACTGACGAAACTGGTGTAAGACAAATTTTTAAAGCCTTAAAACAAGGTGAAACTACTGTAATTTTGCCTGACCATACGCCTAACGTCGGCGGCAGTATGATCAATTATTTTGGTGTTCCCCTTGCCTCAAGTAATTTAAGTACCAAGCTTATTCAAAAGACTAAAGCAAAAGCTTTATTCCTTTACGCGATTCGTAACGAAAATGACGGTTTTACGATGCACGTTGAACCTATGGATGAGAAAATCTACGAAGGTAGTGCAGATGATGGAACTTATGTCATTCATCAGGCTATTGAACAACTCATCTATCGTTATCCAGAACATTACCACTGGAGTTATAAACGTTTTAAAGCAAACCCTGCTTTAGATAATATTTATAATATTGATCCAGCTGAAGCTCTTCAAATTGTGGATAAGCTTAAAGCAGAAGCTTCACAAATTTCTGTAAAGCCAAGTACGTTCGAAACGTCGAGTGTATAAAATCATTTGATGATTCTCAGATACAAAACTTAATGTTCCTTGCTCAACTGTGCTTTTAAATGGAATATTAAGTTCTTGTATTCTCGCTAAAACCTCTTTGCTAGGATGACCATATCGGTTATTAAAACCGGCAGACGCGATAACAAGCTTGGGATTTAACATCGCTAAGAAGTCATAGGCTGAACTATGCTTACTACCATGATGACCTAAGACCAAAACATCTACTTTTAAATCAGGATATTCTTTTATCAATTGATATTCTGCTTCCCACCCCGCATCCCCCATAATTAAATAATTCTGATAACCCCTTACTTGTTTTAAATGAATATAAACGACACAAGAATATTCATTTTGATTAGAAGAAACTAAATTTAAATCATTTTCTTTAGGCCAAAGTATCTCAATATCTAACTGTGGATATTGCCATTTTTGCCCTTGATGACAATAGGTAAATGGTTCTTTAATTTGCTCTTTCCATAATTCATTTGATATGACTTGTTTGATAGGAAAAGCCTGAGCGATAAAAGGAAATGCCCCACTATGATCTTGGTCAAGATGAGATAACACCACATGATCTAGTTGCTTAATACCTTTCTGACGTAAATATGGAATTACTACATTTTGACCAATACTGAAAGCCTTCTCATCATAAGAACCACCCGTATCAATTAACCATGTCTGCTCTGGATGTTGTAGAAAAATCGCTTGTCCTTGGCCTACGTCTATAATATTTAATTGAATTTGCTGTGAGGTTTTATTCGGAATGATTAAGGGTAAACAACATATAAAACTCCAAGATTTTGGTAAAACACCACGCGGTAAAAATAAAATAATAATGGCACAGCTTAAGCCTATCAAAGCCAGTGGTGTCAGACTAAAACCTTGGAATGGCAGAGATAATTTCTCTAAAAGACTAAAACATGTCAGCCCCATACTGAGCAAAATATCATTAATCTGAAAGAGTGCATTTCCAAGTGAATTAAAAATAAGCCACACACAAGCAGCGAAAATATTTAAAGGAACAATAACTCCTCCTAACAGAGGAACAGCAATAATATTTGTAAGAGGTGCTACCCATGAAATCTGCTGAAAGAAAATCAACATTAGAGGACATAGAGCAATAAATATTTTGCCCTGAGATTCAATTAGGGTTTTAGCTAAAAGAATTATTCTAGATAGCAAACTCAATGAGGCAAGATTTGGAGTCTGTACTATGGTGTGATAAATGCGTAATAAAATAAAGCAAGAACCATAAGAGAGCCAAAAACCTGCCGATAAAACACTAAATGGATCAAAAAGTAAAAGTAGACTTGCGCTATAAACCAAGAGCGAAAATGGCTTAACTGGCAGTTTGACCAACAATAAAAAGGCAAATAAAAATACTGAGAGTAAAGTTCTTAAGGCTGGAATTTCAAAGCCGACAAAAGCTGTATAAATCAAAACCCCAAAACATAACGGAATCATTGCTAATATTTGCTTGGGTTGCCACAAATAAAGCTGAGGATAATAACGTCGTACTAATTGATGTAATCCCCAAGATAACAAGATTGCAAAAATGAGGACATGAGGCCCTGAAATGGCCAACAAATGAGAGATTCCTAACTGTTTAAATTGATTTTTAATGTCTTCATTTAAAAGACTTTCATCCCCTGTTAAAAGCGCTAATAACAATCCTTTATTCTGAAATGGAGATTTTTTTAGCATTACTCTAAATTTTAGACGGAGTTTTTCTATATTTAATTGTTGTCTAGTCAAAAAATTTTGTTGCTGTTTTAAGTGATTTTGATAACCCAACCGATAAATTTCATTCGAGTTTAAAGGTTCAATATGCTGAACACTGAAACCTGACAGTATGTTTCGTTGAATGAACCATTGTTCTTGATCAAAAGCACCTGATACTGCATAACTATGAGCTGGTCTGGTTTTACCCGAAATTCGATAGTAATGACCTAATTGTAATTTTGGTCCTTCTATTAATGCACTCTCATTTTCATTTTTTAAATATAACAACCAATTCACCACACCGGATGACCGCCCTAGAACCTGAGCGAGTTGCTGTGTCTTATTATCTTTTTCTTCACTTATTCGGTCTATATAAACAACAATGTCTAAAGACTCAGGTTGCATCTCCCGTGTTTGTAGTCTTTCATTTAAGGCATGCTGAGCATACAGATAGCCTATAACAAAAAGGCTTAGACCACAGATTAAATAATAAACTCCTTTTAATATGGGACGATTTACAACAAGATGCCGCTTAAAAATATAAAACATTAAACAGATAAAGAGCAAAACTTTACCAATCCAACCATATTGCATTATGAGAGGAAGATCTATTCCCATAAATGCAATACCTACAATCCACCCCAGTAAAATAAGCTTTAACATTTAAATCATATGGTTATCTTTTTAGGGGCAAAATTAAAGCCCAACTGAGTGGGCTTTAACAATGTGATTTAATGACAATTTTTTAAGAACCGCTTACCCAAAGACCATCTTCCATATGCAAGATTGAATCTGCTGCCTGAGCCAACTGCTCATCATGAGTCACAATAAGCATAGCCATATTGAGCTCTTTCTTAAGATCAGTCAGTAATTCGAAAATACCAACAGCTGTTTTGCGGTCCAAATTACCCGTTGGCTCATCCGCTAAAACTACGGCAGGCTTAGTGACTAAAGCACGAGCCAAAGCAACACGTTGGCGCTCACCACCTGAAAGTTCACCAGGTTTATGATCCATACGGTGAGATAATCCCACTCGGTCTAGTAAATATTCAGCTTGTGCCTTTACCGATTTGTATTGACTATCTGCTCGAAGCATTAAAGGCATTGCCACATTTTCAAGCGCAGAAAACTCAGGTAATAAGTGGTGGAATTGATAAACAAAACCAAGGTATTTGTTACGTTGAAAACCACGTTCGGCTTCACCTAAATTATCAAAACGCTGACCATTTAAGAATACTTGTCCTTGAGTTGGTTGCTCTAGACCACCTAACGCATGAAGCAAAGTACTTTTACCTGAACCACTCGCACCAACAATTGAAACAAACTGCCCAGCTTCAACTTGTAAAGAAAGACCTTTAATGACTTCAACCTTAGATTTACCGTCATCAAAATGTTTATATATTTCTTTCGCTTCTAAAACAATTTTACTCATAGCGCAGTGCCTCGGCAGGTTGAACTTTGGCAGCACGAAGCGCAGGATAGATAGTCGCCAAGAAGCTTAAAAGTAAAGAAACAATCACGATAATCGTCACATCTTGCCATCTTAAATAAGAAGGAAGGTAATGCACGAAGTAAGCATCAAATAGATTTAAGCCCAACACATTGTTAAACCATGAAATGATATCGCTAATGGTTAAAGCTAAAATTACACCTAAAACTGTACCAGCAACTGTACCAATCACACCAATCACGGTGCCTTGCACCATAAAAATTTTAGTGATCATCGATGGCGACGCGCCTAATGTACGTAAAATGGCAATATCTGATTTTTTATCAGTCACAACCATGACTAACGACGAAACAATATTAAATGCTGCAACCACAATGATAAGTACAAGCAATAAACCAACTAGTGTTTTTTCCATTTGAATGGCATTAAACAGGTTGCCATGCGTATAGGTCCAGTTCGTTGCATAGAAATTGCTTGGTAAACTTTTTACCAAGTCATCGGCAACTTGTGGCGCTGCAAAAATATCATCTAGTTTTAAACGAACACCTTGAGCGCCATCAGGTAAGCGTAATAAGGTTGAAGCATCATATAGGGCGATATAACCCACCATAGAGTCGACTTCAGCGCCTACACTAAAAATACCCACCACTTTAAAACGCTTGAAACGAGGTACAACCCCAGCTGGAGATGGCGTTGCTTCAGGTAAAACCAATGTCACACTGTCATTTAGACGTAAGCCCAATGAATCAGCCATATCTTTACCAAGCACAATACCAAACTCACCCTTTTTAAGTGAATCTAGACTCCCGGCAACAATATGATTTTGAATAATAGAAACATTCTTTTCATATTTTGGGTCAATACCCGTCACCATAATACCAGCGACTTGCCCTTGCGCGGTTAACATACCTTGCAATTGGGTAAAAGGTGCAACCCCAGTTACATGTGGATGATGTTCAACTCGTTTTACTAGTTCAGGCCAATCCGTAAGGATTTGTGTAGATGAAACTGTCGCTTGCGGCACCATTCCCAAAACACGGTTTTTCAATTCACGATCGAAACCGTTCATTACAGAAAGTACCGTAATCAACACTGCGACACCTAGTGTCAAACCGACCATCGAAACCAATGCAATAAAAGAAATAAAATGATTACTGCGTCTTGCGCGAGTATATCTCAACCCTATATACAGTGAGATTGGTTTAAACATACCTTCTAAATCCAAGGTGATTGATGGGAAATAGCAGATGCTAATATCAAATTACATTCACATTTACTATTTGGCCATATCGTTAGATGCTGTATTAAGGTTTAAAAATCAGTAAGTTCTGATCTTCCCTTAACAATCCTAATATTATATTGCTGCGCTATTTTCTACTACTTAAGTTAGGAGATCA
Organism: Acinetobacter sp. IRS14; assembly: GCF_034650275.1. Classification (NCBI taxonomy): domain Bacteria; kingdom Pseudomonadati; phylum Pseudomonadota; class Gammaproteobacteria; order Moraxellales; family Moraxellaceae; genus Acinetobacter; species Acinetobacter sp. IRS14. The sequence goes on along the minus strand of NZ_JAOVFN010000010.1, from coordinate 62,375 downwards.
ATTTGATCATGCATTTCGCTACGAATTAGAACAATTTAATGAATAAGCTCAACAAATTACCCAAATCTTCTCCTATTTAGACTTCATATGTTGAGCAAAGTTCCGGTTTGCCTGAATGTCTTTATAGAAATATAAAAAGAGTCCAGACAAGATGATTAAAGCTCCTACAAAAACCATAATCGAAAGTTGTTCATGATTTAAAGCAGCTCCAATCATCATCGCTAACATTGGTGTAATTACTGTCGTTAAAGATAAAGTCGTTGGCTGAATATTTTGTATAAGTTTGAAATAACAAAACATGGCGACTAATGAAGCCATGAGTACCGTATAAATTAGGGCAAATAAAGATTTAGCTTCTGGTAAATGTGTCGGTGCATATTGCCAAATAAATGGAATAAAACAACTAGCAAAAATAGAAGACACTAAAATAGAACCTGTTGCCTGAGCCATCGGCTGGATCTGAGCATTAACTTTCTTAACCCAGAAAATTGAAAAAGAATAAACAAACACACTGATCAGCATAAGGACAATACCAAACGGATGCACATGCTGATTTGCACCGCTCAGACAAATAATCGCTAGCCCACTGACCGCAATTGCCATGCCCAGCCATTGCAGCTTATAAAGTTGTTGACCAAATGCAAACCGACCAATAAGCCCTGCCATAATAGGTGCTAAGCCAAACATAAGTGCAATCATGCCTGAACTTAAATATTGGGTTGCGGCATAAGTAAAAATTTGGGAGCCAATTAAGCTAAAAGAGCCAGCAATATAGCTGTGAATTGCCTGTCGATGAGTCGGAAAAGGTGTTCTTAAAATCAGTAATATGATTACTGCCAAAGGCAATGCAATAAAAAAGCGTAACAACAGTGCCCACATCAGATGTAAATCAGACACACTCCAAACAATAGCCAATGGAGTGGTTGCCCAAATGAACACTAACAATGCATAAGTTAAAGCCAAATTGGTTTGCGATGGCATGTGATGCTCACTTAGCTGTTTTACGTTTTTGCTTTAAAATTGTTTGATCTAATGAACTTGAAAATTCACGCTTATCTCGCTCGGAAATAGGCGGTGGTCCACCAGTTTGCACACCCGCACCACGAAGCGTATCCATGAAATCACGCAGATGTAAACGTGCTTTAACATTTGCAGTTGTATAGACTTCGCCACGTGGATGAATAGCAACGCCCCCTTTCTCGATCACTTGAGCTGCCAGTGGAATATCTTGCGTAATGACAATGTCATTTTCAGTCATACGATCAACTATTTCTTTATCGGCCTGATCTGCACCACTTAAAACTTGTATTGACTTAATACGAACAGACGGTGTAATCCCAACATTTTGATTGGCAACAAAAATAACTTCTAACTGATAACGATCTGATGCACGCAAAATTACTTCACGTAAAATTTTTGGTAAGGCGTCTGCGTCTACCCATAGTTTAAATGGCAGCACGTTATTCTCTATTTCCACTAAAAATCTAAGTCTAACAGATGCTTTTCGAAGGTGAGTAGAAATAAACATTAAACTTATTTTTAATTTCAACATTCAAGTTTTTATAGATGAAGCTTACTTTTAATTTATAAATACAAGCAGCATTTCTCTTTAAATGACTAAATATGTGCTTTTACAAGAGAATTTACACATGATGACTTGAAAAATAGTAAACACCCTCGATTTAATATAACAAGTAATGTGAACCCAACAGCATCGTGCTTATGAAAAATCAAAACAGTCCAGAAGTAATTAAAGTAAATGACCAAAATTTTGGTAGTCATGGCGAACATTGGAATCTATTGACGTCCCATCCTGAAACAGATGTACCAAAATGGTTAGGACTAGCACTTGATGCACCTGTAATGCCGATGGGCTTATGCGAACATGAAGAAGATATGGATCAATCTTTTTGGTTGATTCAAGGCCCACAAAACCAAAAAGTTACAATCAACCAGATTATTGCTGTTGAAAACCAAAAGCCTCGAGCACTCAAAACAGCCTTTCCAAGTTTTGAAAGTCCATATCAATATAATGCAAAAATTGAACGTATCATTACTTGTGACTCTGCGACGCAAGCCGTGTTAAGTTTAAGACTAAATAAAAATACAACTGTTTATGCATTTGATAATTTATTTAGCGTTAACGCTTGTCAATATGACAAAAATCAAAACTATCAAGTTCAATTTAATGCATGGGCTTATGAATTAGAACCGGTACCAGCAGGCGAGAAAATTGTTGTTGATGACCCAGCTTCAATTAAACATCACCGTGCATTAAATGCAATTTTGACTGAACATAATGGTGTTGCTCCTGAAAACTTACAGGAACTCATTAATGAATGGCAGCCAAAAACCCTAGAAGATCAAGGACCTGTAACTGTTGATTTTTCTAAAATGGTTGCATATTTATATGGCGAAAATCTTGGTCAAGAAGATGAAGCATGGTTCCAAGGTAATATTGTTGGCAAAACTTCTATGACATTTATGGAGGCAGAATATACCCTTTATGATGTCACTTTGGTTTTAGAAGATGATCTTCCTGCCATATTAGTGCGCATTGCGACCAAAAACGATTTGTATAAAAACTTTAATATTGGCGAATATATTCGCGGTAATATCTGGATTCAGGCGACTATTTGTGCTAAAAAGGGTGAAACTAATTGAATTTCACTAATATTTTAATAATTAGGTTATTGAATGAAGATTATACCCGAACAAACTACCAGCCTCATTCAATCTAGTAGCCTGCGCGTAAAGGTCGATACTGGTGCGTTTTGCTTTTTTGTATTGGGTATGTTTTTAGCTGCCATATTCATGCACCAACTTGGTTTAGTACCTTTTTAGTTTATAAAATTTATTCAAAAATAAAGCCCTCATTTGAGGGCTTTATTTATTTGATTTGCTTAACCATTACGTTTTGCAAAATCATCCATAAAGCTAATTAAAGCCTGTACGCCTTCTAATGGTACAGCATTATAAATACTTGCACGCATACCACCCACAGAACGGTGTCCAGCTAAATTCAACAAATGGTTTGCTTCCGCTTCTTTTAAGAATTGCTTGTCTAAAGCTTCATCTGCCAAGGTAAACGGTACATTCATAATTGAACGGTTCGGAATTGCAATCGGGTTATTGTAGAAATCGCTTGAATCGATATAACCATATAACAACTGAGCTTTTTCAAGGTTAACTTTATGGATAGCATCTACCCCACCCTGCTCTAACAACCATTCAAATACCAAACCAGACAAGTACCAAGCGTAAGTCGATGGAGTATTTACCATAGAACCATTTTTCGCTTGGTCACCATATTTTAAAATGCTTGGAATTTCTGGTTTAGCTTGATCAAGTAAGTCATCACGAATAATGACAATTGTTAAACCAGCAGGACCAATATTTTTTTGTGCGCCAGCATAAATCAAACCAAATTTGGTCACATCTAATGGAGCAGATAAAATACTTGATGAATAGTCACAAACAAGTGGAGCTTTTACATCAGGAATTCCTGCGAACTGTAAGCCACCAATCGTTTCATTATCCGCATAATGTACATAGGCTGCATCGTCAGATAAATTCCATTCGCTTTGCTCAGAAATTGCGAACTTGCCATCTACTTTAATACCAGCATTTACAACATTAATGTCGCCATAACGTTTAGCTTCTTTTAACGCTTTTTCAGACCAGATGCCCGTATCAATATAATCAGCTTTACTGTTCTTACCTAAAAGGTTTAAAGGAATCGCAGAAAATTGTAATGACGCACCGCCTTGTAAAAACAGTACTTTATAATTTTCTGGAATATTCATTAACTTGCGTAAATCTGCTTCAGCTTTTTCAGCCACAGCAACATAGTCAGCACTACGGTGACTCATTTCCATGATGGATAGACCTTTACCTTGCCAATCCAACAATTCTTGTTGAGCTTTTTCTAAAACGGCAGTAGGTAATGCAGCAGGACCAGCACAGAAATTGTACGCGCGCATGATTTTTCCCTTGTATAAAGTCAAACACAATAAAAATGGCATTTAACCACAGATTGCTTAAGCTTGCAGCAGCTTCTCAAGTAAATATTTCAATGCTGGACTGTATTTAAGTTTATTTTTTCAATTATTGTTGTCGTTATTTCTATACTTTTAATTACTGGCTTCCAAATTTAAAAAGATTTTTAAGCAAAAAGATCAACTTGACTTGTGATTACAATTTCACATACCTTGATAGACATTAGAAAAAATATTGGCTTAGTAAATTCAATAATTAAAGGAGCTAAAATCAAAATGTTTGTATACAAATGTATAATAAACAATATGATAATTGAATTTAATAACAAGAAATTTAAACTATAAGGGATGCCAGAAATTGTTATTTAAAATGCCAGCACATCGATATAGACAGTCTATTTTTCCCTTTTCATTTAAACCTAAACATATTGCTTTGGCTTTAGGCTTTTTTTTCACTAATCATTTATATGCCCAAAGCTTAAGTTATGCAGAAGCAGAACAACAAGCTTTGAAAAGTTCATATAGCACCCAAGCCAACCAAGCATTACAGCAAGCATCTCAATTAGAAGCTGAAGCAGTAAAGGGCCTCGGATTACCTCGAGTTGATTTAAATGTTAGAGCCTATGCTTTTCACAGTGAAACAGATGTACCTCTTGGCTCTTTTAAACAAAAACTTGAGAATGATTTAAGCCAAGGGCTGAATGACAAACTTTCACAGTGGAACAATGTCATTCCATCGGATGTGCTGGGACAAGTTCAAGAAGGCGCCAATCAAACCATACATGACGGTATAAACCGCTTTCCAGATTATGCGAATCTGACCATTGAAGATCAGGTTGTGCGCCCTTCTATTTCAGTCGTTATGCCACTCTATACAGGCGGCTTAACCAGTAGTGCAAAAAAACTAGCAAATATTCAAGCACAGCGTTCAGAGCTTTCAAGCCAGCAACAACAAGATATACAGCGGTTTGAAGTGGTACAAAGTTACTTTAATGTTCAATTACAGCAGCAGCTGGTCGCAAGTAGCTTATTTAACTTTAATGCAATGCAAAAACATTACGGCAATGCCCTAAAGCTCGAACAACAGGGATTTATTAGTAAAGGGCAACGCATGCAATTTGAAGTCGCACGTAATAATGCAGAACGTACTTTACAAAATACTCAAGCCAACTTAAATGCCAGTCGCTTTAGCCTTAATAATCTTTTACATCAACAAAATAATGTAGATTTAAGTACACCTTTATTTGTAAACAACACTCCAAGCCAGTCTCTAGAATCACTTTTAACCAGTTATTCACAAAAATCTAGCCTTGTACAAAAAATGCAGATGGATACTCAACTGGCTAATGTAAATATTCAAGCTCAAGAAGCTGCAAAAAAACCAAGTCTTTTTGCATTTGGTGAATATGCTCTCGATAAAAATGAAAACTGGATTGTCGGTGTAATGGCAAAATACAACTTATTTTCAGGTGTAGATAAAAATAAGAATATTCACGCTGCCGAATTGAAGCGCTATGCCTCTGAACTCATGACTGAGCGAACTAAACAAGAGATTGAAGCTCTTTTGAATAAGTCATATAACGAACTTAACTCTGCTCAACAAAGTCATCAGCTCTTACAAAGAAACGTAAATGCCGCTCAAGAAAACCTACGTATCCAAGAACTTTCTTTCCGTGAAGGAATGGGAACAGCAACCCAAGTAATTGATGCACAAAATGCATTAAGCGCGTTAAAAACTGAAATGGCTTTAAATGCTTATAAATATGTCATGTCACTTGCGACCTTACTACAAAGTCACGGCTCAATTGATGAGTTTAAAGCATACGTTAATCAACCACATACCGACTATATTCGTTAAGGGGAGTATAAAATGAATCAAGACTCAGCTCATTCAGAACAAGATGCTCCTGTTGCGGATACGGCAGAAACCAGCCAAGTTCAAAAAGATGATCAAGTGAGTGATCAGCAAGAATCAAGCACAAATAAGAGTGAATCCAAACCACCTAAAAATTCAAAAATTAAACTGATTATTGGTGTAATCATTATTGCCCTATTAGGTTTAATTATTTTTGGTTTGTGGAAAAGTTATCAACCAAAGCCTATTGAATTACAAGGCCGAGTTGAAGCCGAAACTATTCACGTAAGTACAAAAGTTCCGAGTCGTATTGAAGAAATTTATGTACAAGAAGGCCAGAAAATTTCTAAAGGTCAACCGCTTGTCCGTTTAGTTAGCCCGGAAATAGAAGCTAAAAAGCAACAGGCTTTGGCTACCTTACAATCGGCTTTAGCATTTCAATCTACGGTAGATCGTGGTTCTCAACAAGAGAATATCGATACACTTTATGCCAACTGGCAAAGCACAAAAGCACAAGCAAACCTTGCAAAAACCACTTACCAACGTGGTGAAAATTTATATAGACAAGGTGTCATTTCGCGTCAAAGACGAGATGAAATGCTTGCAGCACAAACTTCTGCTCAAGAATTAAGTGAAGCTTCTTATCAACAATATGCTCGTGCAAAACGTGGCAGTACGAGCCAACAAAAATCTACAGCAGATGCACAGGTTGAAATTGCAAAAGCAGCTGTAGGTGAAGCAAAAGCACTAGAGGAAGAAACACGTTTACTCTCTCCTATTTCAGGTACAGTTTCAAAAACTTATGGCAAACCTTCTGAGTTAGTCGCTATGGGTGTACCTGTTGTCAGCATTTTAGAAGATGATGATTTATGGGTAAGCTTAAACGTGGGTGAAAATCAATATGCCTCTGTTTATAAAAATAAAATCCTTGAAGGATTCATTCCAGCACTTAATCAGAATGTGAATTTTAAAATTAAAAATATAGATGCTGAAGGTGAATTTGCCACCATAAAAACGACTCGCCAAACTGGAGGCTATGATATTCGCAGCTTTAAATTGCATCTTGTGCCTGAGCGTCCAGTGCAAGATTTAAAAGTTGGGATGAGTGTTCTATTTAAAATTAAAGAAGAAAAATAAAGCATGTTTGCAAGTATATTACGTGAACTAAACTATCTAAAAAGCAACAAATGGGATTTGTGTATGGTGACACTCATCCCCGCTTTTATCATTTTTATGTTTAGCAGCATGTTTTACGCAGGTAAAGCTGAACACTTACCGATTGCGATTATTGATCAGGACCAAAGTGAACTCAGCCGTAATATTGAAAAGTATCTTTCTTTAAATCATACAGTAGAGATTAAAACAGTTACGGCAAGCTCCACAGAAGCGGAGCAACTACTCAATGAAACCAAAATATGGGGATATGTTTTCATTCCAGACGGCGCCGAAAAGCGTTTTGTGAAAGCCCAAGATGCTCAAATCAGCATTGCATTTAACCAGTCTTTTTTTAGTGTCGGTAATACAATTTCTTCAGCAATGTTGGTCAGCACCCTCAATGCTTTAGCTGACTACGCAGGTCAGAGTTATCTCGCAAATAATATCCCCTATTTAGATGTACCAACTGCGCATGTCAAAATCTCAACGCTTTATAACCCAAGCATGAGCTATGAGTTTTATTTAGAACCCTTCATGGTTCCAGCCGTATTGCATCTATTGCTATGCTGCTGTGTTGCCTTTGCCATTGGACAAGAACTGAAACGTGGCACATTAACCATTTGGGTAAACCGAGAAAGTTTTATTCAAGGCTTATTAGCTAAAAATTTGCTCTATAGCCTTATTTTTTGTTTCTGGACATGGTTATGGATGTTTTGGCTAGTCGAAATCCGAGGCTGGTTTGTAGCGGGTTCTCTTAGTTTATTGCTATGCGCACAATTCCTACTTTATTTTGCCTATGCTTTGATTAGCAGCACAGTGATTTTAGCAACCAAAAATTTAAGCAAAACTTTTGGCTTTATTGCCGTTTATGGTGGGTCATCTTTAAGTTTTGCAGGCGTTACTCTGCCTTTAAATAATGCACCGATTTTCACTAAGTTTTGGTCACTTATTATTCCCTATACCCCTTATGCCAAACTGCAAACTGAACAATGGGTCATTGGAAGTCCAATTTTCATTTCAATCACTCCATTTTTAATACTTATGGGTTATTGCCTTATTTATTTCTTCTTAAGTTGTCTGCTTCTTAAAAAACTAATTCAGGGAGCAGCACAATGAAAGAGTTTTTAAAGGCATATTTGCAAACTTTTAAAGATATTGTAGGAAACAGTTCAGTTTTCACAACTCTGATTTTATCGGTCATTCTTTATAGTTTTTTTTACCCGACCGCCTATAAAGCTGAGCGGGCTGAATCAATTCCAATCGTGATTGTTGATGAAGAACAAAGCCTCTTAACTTCTCAATTAATCGGTCAAAGTGCAAATAGTCCGCATGTTCATATTGTTACTGTTACAAGCAATTTCTTACAAGCGGAACAAATGGTTCGCGAGCAAAAAGCAGATGGTATTTTGCTTTTGCCAAGTAACTTAACACAGAGCCTACGCCGCGGAGAAACAGGCGGAATTGGCTTATATTTAAGTACAACCAACTTTTTAAAAACTAAAGAAATTGGTTTAGGCTTAGCTACATCCATCGAAGCGACCTTAAAAGAATATGTCGAAAAATTTGGAGAGCGCACTCATTTCCAACCCGCGCTTTCTATTCATCAGGTTCCTTTATTTAACCCCCTTTCAGGCTATGGAAGTTATATTTTTCCGGCTGTTGCATCTTTAATTATCCATCAAACCATTGTGTTAGGTTTAGCGATGCTGATTGCAAGCTACCGTGAACAACACCAAAAAATTACAGCTATTCGCTTCGCTGGAATTTTTGCCAGCCTGTTTACTATTGGTTGTTTAAGCAGTTTTTATCTTTTTGGTTTTACCTTGTGGTTCAACGACTATCCACACGGTGGAAACTTCACTGGTTTACTAGTCGCTGTTCCTATTTTCATTAGTTGTGTGATTGGATTAGGCATGCTGATCGGTTCACTTTTAGATATGCCAGAACGTGCCGGACATATTATTGTGTTTAGCTCTGTACCCTTATTCTTATTAACTGGCGCTGCATGGCCACATCAAGCAATGCCCGAATGGTTACAATGGTTTGCATGGTGTTTACCATCGACACATGGGGTACAAATGTTTGTGCAACTTAACCAGATGGGTGTTCCTTTAGCCACAGTTGTACCAAAACTGATATTTCTTGCGACAATCGGTCTTATTTTTTTAATCTGGGCATATTCACGTTTAAGAGCCTCCAAGTGAAAAGTTTTCTAAACTTGGAGCATAAATTATATTTTTATTTACTATAAAATCTGATAGTTAAAAGTCATTCCTTAAAAACTATTGACCATAAAAATATAAAAAAACCAATAAATTCAAATTATTAATTAGTAACAATTGTCATAAAACCTTAAAAAAACTTTAAGTTGAAATTAAGAAAATTTCTCCATAGTAAAACTGTTTAGTTTTTCAGCAGCCTAAAAGGGTAACTCTGCTACCCTGCTCTATGACGGAATTTGATATGGCAAAGGTATGTTATTGCGCAGATGACTTTGCAATGAATGCAGAGATATCTCATGCAATTATTCAGTTAATTGAAAAAGGGGCTCTTCAAGCGACCTCATGTATGACTCAATCTGAACTCTGGGAAACAGCTGCTGCCAAACTCAAACATTTCTCGAATCAAATTGATATTGGTCTACACTTAAATTTCACTCATGCTTTTACTTCAGGTAATACAGTCTTCTCATTACCTGCACTTATGTTTCGCGCATGGTCATCAAATCTTAACCGTGAATTAATTACCCAATGTATTGAAGAACAATGGGATGCTTTTGTTTCAGTCATGGGAAAGCAACCTGATTTTATTGATGGGCACCAACATATTCATCAATTTCCGTTTATACGGGATATTTTGCTACAGCTTTTAAAAGAGAAAAATTTCACTGGTTGGATACGTAATTTACAACATCCAATTTATCTACCCCACTATCGTTTTAAAACTCATATGCTTTCTGCACTTGGCTCAAATGCCTTAGCAAAGGCATGCCAAACCTACCAGTTTAGCCAAAATGAATATTTCGCTGGTATCTATGACTTTAAACAAACTGATTATGCCGAACTGAATCAATATTGGCTTGCTCAAGCAAAAGACCACTTACTGATTATGTGCCATCCCTCACTTTCTACACCAAGTGAGCAAGACCCAATCCAGCATGCACGTATCCAAGAATACCAATATTTTTCTTCTGATCAGTTCCCTCTTGATTGCCAGAAAAATGGCATCCAACTTACCAGACTAGGGGCAATGCAATGAGCACAAAACCTTTTTTATCCTGCGTTGTTCCCGCTTATAACGAAGCAGAGAATTTAAAGACATTTATTCCAGCTTTAGCAAACAGCTTAAAGCAACAAAATCTTAGCTATGAAATTATTGTGGTCGATGATGGCAGTAAGGACGATACCATTCCGATCTTGCAAACGATGATCGAAGATTATCCTTTAGTTGTGCTGGAATTATCACGAAATTTTGGTAAGGAAGCTGCTTTAAGCGCAGGTTTAGACCATGTAAATGGTGAAGTTGCGCTTCTCATTGATGCTGACTTTCAACATCCTTTTGAAGCAATACCGACCATGATTAACCTTTGGAAAAATGGTTATGACATGGTTTATGGCATTCGTAATCGTACTACTGAATCATGGCTAAAACGGACTCTAACCCAAGGTTACTACCGTATTCTAAACTTAAGCTCTCCTATTGATATTCCCGAAAATGCTGGTGATTTCAGACTTCTTGACGCAAAAGTTGTTGAAGCAATTAAACAATTACCAGAAAAAAATCGCTATATGAAAGGCCTTTATGCATGGGTCGGTTTTAAAAGTATCGGGATCAATTTCTCTGAGCAAGATCGTCAACATGGTCGTTCTAGTTTTAACGTGAAGTCATTATTCAATTTGGCAATGTCTGGTTTAACTGGGTTTTCAGATTTACCTTTGCGAATTTGTATTTATCTAGGTGCCCTATTGGCTTTAGGTGCTATGAGTTACGGTGTTTGGATCATTATTAAAACCCTGATTGAAGGAATTTCTGTACCGGGTTGGGCAACTCTTGCAGCAGGTATGACGCTATTAGGCGGCATTCAATTGTTATTCATTGGAATTTTAGGTGAATACATTGGCCGAATTTATGCAGAAGTTAAAAATCGACCTAAATATATTGTTTCAACCGAACATTCTCGTATTAAGCAAGAACACCCAATCACTCACTCAGAAAATACGTTCTCTAGTTTCTAATGTTTGCACATATTTTTCAGCTCGCGCGGTTTACCACGACTGGGGCCGCGGCGGCACTTACGCACTACAGTATTGTCATGCTCTTGTTTAAACGAAACATTGCATTGCAGTATGCCAATTTAGTCGCCTTTCTGCTTGCCTATTGGGTGAGCTATTTTGGGCATCGTATTTTTACTTTTAAAGCCCAGCATATTTCTCATCGACACACACTACCCAAATTTACGTTAGTCGCTGGATTAGGTTTTTTATTCAATGAGAGTTTTCTCTTACTTTCTAATCTTTACTTCAGCGCCCCTGTTTCAACATTGGTTTGTGTAGCTATTGTCCTGACTTCAATTGTGACTTTCTTGCTTAACCGTTTTTTTGCATTTCAACATTAAGGATTATGTATGCAGCAATGGCTTCGTAGTTCCAAATTCTTATTAATATTTTTGCCGATTTGGCTGTTTGTTTTGTCTTGGATAAGACCCCTCTCTGTGCCAGATGAAGGACGCTACGGAGATATTAGTCGATCTATGTTTGAGTCGGGGGATTGGTTAATTCCCCGTATCAATAGCTTGCCATTTATGCATAAGCCCCCTCTATTACACTGGTTAAGTTCTATATTTATGGAACTTTTCGGTATGCATATTTGGGTATTGAGGTTCGTTCCCGTACTAGCAGCTACACTCATGCTCGTCAGTCTATTCTTATTCGTTAGAAAGCACATTTCAGAACGTGTAGCACAACTTACTGCCATTATTTTAGGCACCAATTTACTGTTTTTTGGTAGTAGTGAATATATTAACCATGACCTACTGCTTGCTTCATGGATTACCGTCAGTGTTTTATGTTTTGTTGATTTCACAATTTCAGCACGTAAATCTATTTTATTTTTAGGATATTTTGCAGGTGCGGCTGCGTTCTTAAGTAAAGGCCTGATTGGTGTGTTAATTCCCGGTATGATTCTCTTACCGTGGTTGCTTTACACCAAACAATGGAAAAAAATTCCTTCATTACTTAACCCTTTGGGGATTCTGTTATTTATATTACTGGTTAGTCCATGGCTCTATGCAGTCCAACTTAAATATCCTCAATTTTTGCATTATTTCTTTATCGACCAACAATTTAGTCGATTTAGCTCAAAAGAGTTTAATAATAAGCAACCATGGTGTTTCTATCTGATTATTTTAATGTTCAGCTTTTTACCATGGATTCTGTCGAGTAGATTTGGATCTATTAAAGCCGTATTTCAAAATTACAAGAAGTCCGCTTTACTAGCCCTGCTTATATGGTGGTTTATTTCTGTTACGGTTTTCTTCTCTATTCCGCCTTCTAAGCTAGCTGGCTATATTTTACCAGCTGTGCCCCCACTCGCTGTTTTCTTGGCTCTTGTTATCAACCAAGTACTTGAAAGTGACTATAAAACCAAATTACAGGTTTGGGGTTTACCTATATTTATTATACTTGTCGGAATAGGTATTGCTGCTACACCGCATTTCATGCGTGCACATCAACCTTTTTTCCAAAACCAAGCGGTATTTATTTATATCATTGGCACGCTATTGGTTATGCTTCCACTGGCTTTAGTCTGGTTATATAAAAAGCAGAAATTAAACTATTTGAACTATATTTTTATCAGTTTAATTGTTCTGTGTAGTTCAATCCCATTTGCCGTTCGTATTTTAGATACTAAAAATAATGTGGGACAAACGAGTTTTTCTGAATATATGACACCATCAACAAAAATAGTTTTCTACAATTACTATTTCTATGATGTGCCTTTCCTTTTACAGCTAAAACAACCTGTATATATTGTGAATCAATGGGATACAGTACACTCAGATAGTGCTTCTTTAGAAATTAAAGATGGTTTATTGTTTGAACCACAACGCAAAAAATACTTATGGAGTGAGCAACAGCTTCAAGATGCTTTAACGCAAAAGCAAGATTTGATTGTCGTAAGTCAGCCTAATAATTTTGCAACTAAAGATCCATCTGTTAAAACACTCCATTATCGAAATTATGATGTATTTATCTTCCACTCAAACAAATAAATAACCCAATAAAAAAGGAAGCTCATGCTTCCTTTTTTTATTTAATTAAGACTTACTCTTCTGACACATCGTCATTCGTAGAAACTGCATCTTCGCCATCTACTTCTGAAGTATCAACTTCTCCTTCGAGAAACTCTTCTTCATCTTCGACAGCTTCAATAGACACAACGCCCACTAAAGTTTCTTCTTCGCTTAAACGAATCAGACGAACACCTTGTGCATTACGACCAGTCATTGCAACTTCAGCAGCACGCGTACGAACTAATGTACCGCCATCAGAAATAAGCAACAGCTCTTTGCTTTCATCAATAGATACTGCACCTACAAGCTCACCATTACGTTCACTTGTCTTAATCGCAATAACGCCCTTACCACCACGTTTTTTGGTTGGGAAGTCATTTACAGGAGTACGTTTACCATAACCATTGGCACTCGCACACAACACTTCGCCCGTTTCAGGAACAACAACAAGCGATACGATACGACTTACTACATTTAAATCTGCTGAATCTTCATTATCATCAGATTCATCATTTTCAACTTCGGCATCTTCTTCACTTAAAGTGCTGCTTGCAAAGCTAACACGCATACCACGGACGCCTTTAGCAGTACGACCCATTGAACGCACGTCAGTTTCTGCAAAACGAATTGCCTTACCTTCATTCGAGAACAACATGATTTGCTGATTACCATCAGTAATCGCAACACCAATCAAGGTATCTTCTTCATTCAATTCAATTGCGCGTAAACCATTTGAACGAATGTTAGCAAACTGCTCCAAATCAACACGTTTAACCGTACCCGAAGCTGTCGCCATAAATACATAATGGTTTTCTGGGAACTCAGTTAACGGCAAGATAGCTGTTACTGTTTCATTCGCATCTAAAGGTAACAAGTTTACAATCGGACGGCCTTTAGCACCACGTGATGCTTGAGGCACTTCAAATACGCGAAGACGATACACTTTACCTACGTTAGTAAAGCAGAGTACAGTCGCATGGTTTGAAGCCACAATCAGATGTTGAATAAAGTCATCATCTTTCATTGAGGTTGCAGACTTACCACGTCCACCACGGCGCTGAGCCTGATAGTCTGAAAGTGGTTGAGTTTTTGCATAACCTGTTTGTGAAACCGTTAATACAACTTGTTCTTCAGGAATTAAATCTTCACGGCTAAAATCAATACGTGATTCAATAATTTCTGTACGACGACCATCACCATACTGTTGTAGTACTTGCGCTAATTCTTCACGAATTACAGCCATCAATAAATTGAAATCATTAAGAATTGCCGTAAGTTCAGCAATTTGACCTAAAATTTCAGTATATTCTGCATGTAATTTGTCTTGCTCAAGACCCGTTAAACGATGTAAACGCAATTCTAAAATTGCACCCACTTGCGTTGGTGATAAACGGTAAATTGATTCAGTTAGACCAAATGGACGATCTGGGTTTTCACCTTCGATTTCATCTGGGCGAACAGAAATAGCGCCAGCTTTTTCAAGTAAAGAAATAACGCCACCACCAGCCCACTCACCCGCTAGCAAACGCTCGCGCGCTTCGGCTGGGTTAGCTGAAGTTTTGATGGTTTCAATAATTTCATCAATATTGGCTAAAGCAACAGTTAAGCCTTCTAAGATATGACCACGTTCACGTGCTTTACGCAATTCGAACATGGTACGGCGTGTCACTACTTCTTGGCGGTGACGAATAAATGCCGCAATAATATCTTTCAGATTCATCAATTTTGGTTGTCCGTTATCAAGACAAACCATGTTGATGCTGAATGAGTTTTCAAGCTGTGTATTTAAGAATAAGTTATTTACAACGACTTCTGCGTTTTCACCACGTTTCAAGTCAATCGCAATACGCATACCATCTTTGTCAGACTCATCACGAAGCTCTGAAATACCTTCAAGTTTTTTCTCTTTAACTAACTCGGCAATACGTTCAATAACTCTTGCCTTGTTGACTTGATATGGAATTTCAGTAAAGACGATGGTTGTACGGCTTGTCTTTTCATCTTCTTCGAAATGGTATTTACCACGAATGTGCAGTCGGCCTTTACCTGTACGGTAAGCATCAACAATGCCTGATTTACCGTAAATAATACCGCCTGTAGGGAAATCAGGACCTGTAATGTATTCCATCAACCCTTCAATCGAGATATTCGGATTGTCAGCATAAGCTAAGCATGCATTCACAACTTCTGTCATGTTATGCGGTGCCATGTTAGTTGCCATACCTACGGCAATACCAGCAGCGCCATTAATTAACAAGTTAGGAACACGTGTTGGAAGCACCTGAGGAATACGCTCAGATCCGTCGTAGTTATCTTCCCAGTCAACTGTGTCTTTTTCTAGATCTGCAAGAAGCTCGTGCGCTAACTTAGTCATACGGACTTCGGTATAACGCATTGCAGCCGCGCTATCACCATCGATTGAACCGAAGTTACCCTGACCATCTACCAATAAATAACGTAAGCTAAAATCCTGAGCCATACGTACAATAGTTTCATAAACAGCTGAGTCACCATGAGGGTGATATTTACCGATTACGTCCCCAACAACACGTGCAGATTTCTTGTAGGCTTTGTTATAGTCATTGCCTAATTCGTGCATGGCAAATAGCACACGACGGTGAACAGGTTTCAGACCGTCTCTCACATCCGGCAATGCACGAGATACGATTACACTCATTGCGTAATCTAAATATGAATGCTTGAGTTCATCCTCAATGGCAATCGGTCGGATTTCCGATACGCTCATGCATACTCCTTCTTACAGATAGAAATTTCCATCTGCTAATATGTCTTGATCTTGCAAAAAATTTAGTTCTGAAAACTGAACTAAAATCGAAAAAAATATAGCTGTATAGTATAGCACAAACTGCTCGTTAACTGGGAGTTTAGCAATCTGAAAATAGCATTTTTTTACAATAAAAATTTCATTAGAATTAATAAGTTAAAATTAGAGAATTCTAGTTTTAAATGTATTTCTTAAAACTCAACAGTTCGACCAAAATATAGACAACACAAAAGTGCTCTCTTTAGAGCACTTTTCATCTAATCTTAAAAACAAAACTTAGTTTATTAGCCAAAATAAATAATATTTAGCTTAAATATACTTGCCTTGTTGTAAACCTATTATTCTTTTAATAATAGGTTTGAAATATCATTTTGTAGGCCGATATTGAGCAGGAATCCACTGATATCCTTTTGAATCTTTACTAATATGCCCAATACCAGGAAAAGCAACATGCGCAGCTCCCACCCACCATTGGTTTTTATAGGCTTGTTCAAAAATACTTTTACGAACAGCTATAGCCTGATTCGAGTGAGTATCAGGTTTGTAGCTTGCATCAGGATAAGGAAACTGTACTGCACCATAGTGAACAACATCGCCTAGGCCTAAGAACTTTTGACCGTTTTGTCCATCTACTAAATATGAAGAATGCCCTTCAGTATGACCATGAGTAACGATGAGTTGAACATTCGGTACGTTAAAAGAAGTTTTGGTAAAAGCGACGAGTTGCCCTGCCTTTTGATATGGCTGCAATGCATCTCTAGTCATTTTAAATATTGGCTTAAAAAAATCGGTAGCTTTTGCTTCATTCGCTGGCGATATCCAAAAATCGACATCTTCTTTAGCCAGATAAACTTTTGCATTCGGATAAGCCATTTTGCCATCGAGTGTAATACCGCACAAATGATCAGGATGGGCATGTGTAATCAAGATGGTATCTATTTGTTCAGGCTGTACGCCTGCGTTCTTTAAATTTTCACGCACATGCCCCAAGGTTGGACCAAAACATTTTGCAGTGCCAGCATCAATTAAAATATTTTGTGTGGGTGTTTGAACAAGATAGGCAGAGAAATCTGTAACAATCTGATTATTTTCATCTACAGGAACAAAGTTTTCTGCAAATAGTTGATTGGCTTTTTCAGCAGAAATACCCAATAAATCACTACGAGGTAATCCCAACTCGCCATCAAACAATGCTGTTACCTTAAGGTTTCCTACTGGTTGTAAAAAGTAACCATCGACTTGATGTAAACTTGGCGTTTGTTCTGCATGTATAACTGTACTGGCACTCAGTAGCAATAATATCGTAAGTGATTTTAATGATTTCATCATAGAGTCCTTCGTATTTTCATACTTTAACTCTATTGGTTTTTATCTATTTAAATCGCTCAATAAGCGATAAGAAACGCTCAAATTGACTTATTCGGCAGCCAGAACAGCAGGATCTATACCATAACGCTCTACAAAGCGATCACGAAAAATAGCAACAGACTGGTACCCCGATTTTGCCGCAATAGTTTTCATAGGTAATTTTTTCGAATACAACAGCTCAAGTGCAAAAGTAAGCCGTGCGTGGGTAACCGTTTCTCTTAAGGTTGTGTCTTCATGGCTAAGCTTACGGCGAAGTGTAGCACTGCTCAAACCTAGTCGCATTTCAAACTCACTAGACTGCCAATGGTGCTGTGGATTCTCTATTACCCAATCATGAATGATTTTTGTCAGTTTAGGTGGCGGTACAATTAACACATCTGAACAATGCTGTTGGCATAACTGTACAAGTATAGCGGTAATACATAAACGTGCTTTCACCACATCATGATTAAATAAAGCCGTTTGCCACTCAGCTAAAGAGGTAGCGAAATCATCAATGGAAAACTTTAATATTGCTTCAGTTCTGTCTACAACTGGCTTAGCCCAAATCATTTGTGCAGCTTGAATGACTTCGTCACACATAGGCACCAGAATAGTGAGATATTCACCCGTTATAGGGTCAGGCAGATTAACTGAATCGATAACCGTATCGGGTTTTATAATGTATAGATCGCCGGCACTAAAATTGATTTGTTTTGTTTGAAGATTTAATTGTTGTTGCCCATATAAAATAAATCCCATGTGCAACTGACTAACTTTAATATTGGATAGTCCATGCTGATTTTTCGAACGAATACATAAATAATCTCGTGCCATATCTGCCCGTGCCAATCTCACAAGTGATTGATGCAATTGGTGGGCCTCTATGGAAGCGGAATAATTAATATTCATAATGATGATCTAAATAAAAAACGCCCTTGGCTATTTATAGCACAAGGGCGTTTTTCGAATAAGTGACAAGCTGTAAATTACAACTTGCTTACTAACTCTGGTACTACAGTGTTCAAATCACCAACTAACCAGTAGTCAGCAACACTATTGATTGGCGCTTCTTCGTCTTTGTTGATTGCAACAATAACTTTAGAATCTTTCATACCAGCTAAATGCTGGATCGCACCAGAAATACCTACAGCAACGTAAAGGTCAGGCGCAACGATTTTACCAGTTTGACCTACTTGGAAGTCGTTAGGTACGAAGCCCGCATCAACTGCCGCACGTGAAGCACCTTGTGCTGCGCCAAGCTTGTCAGCTAATGGATCAAGTACTTTATGGTAGTTTTCACCAGAACCTACACCACGACCACCAGAAACTACGATACGAGCCGCAGTTAATTCTGGACGATCAAGCTTAACGATTTCTTCAGATACAAAATGAGAAATACCTGCATCTTTCGCTTCACTTACCGCTTCAACCGCAGCAGAACCACCTTCAGCAGCTACTGGATCAAATGCTGTACCACGAACTGTACCCACAATGATTGCTTCGTCAGATTGAACAGTCGCAATCGCGTTACCTGCATAAATCGGACGCTTGAATGTGTTCGCAGATTCAACAGAAATAATGTCTGTGATCATGCTTACATCAAGAAGAGCAGCAACACGTGGAAGAATGTTCTTACCAGTCGTTGTAGAAGCAGCTAATACGTATTTGTAACCTTTAGCTAAATCAGCAACTAAAGCAGCTACGTTTTCAGCTAACTGGTTTGCATAAGCAGCATTGTCAGCAAGTAAAACCTTGCTTACACCAGCAACTTTAGCAGCAGCATCAGCAACTGCCTGAGCACCAGAACCAGCAACTAATACAGTAATATCACCACCGATTTTTTGTGCTGCAGCAACAACGTTTAAAGTAGCACCGTTAAGTACTTGGTTGTTGTGATCAGCGATAACTAAAATACTCATGATTTTATCCTTCCGTATTAGATCACTTTCGCTTCATTTTTCAATTTTTCAACAAGCTCATCTACAGATTTCACTTGTACGCCAGCTTTACGTTCTGCTGGAGCTTCAACTTTAACAGTTTTAAGCTTAGTACCAGCTGTAACGCCATAATCAGCAGGAGATTTAGTATCAAGTGGCTTCTTACGAGCTTTCATGATGTTAGGCAATGCTGCATAACGTGGCTCATTCAAACGCAAGTCAGTTGTAATGATTGCTGGAAGTGCCAGTTCAACAGTTTGTAAACCACCGTCAACTTCACGAGTTACTTGTACTTTGCCGCCATCAACTTTCACTTCAGAAGCGAATGTACCTTGGCCCGCACCTAATAATGCGCCAAGCATTTGACCGACTTGGTTAGAGTCATCATCAATTGCTTGTTTACCAAGAAGGATAAGTTCTGGTTTTTCAGCGTCAACAACACCTTTTAAAATTTTAGCAACTTCTAAAGCGCCAATTTCATCAGTGGTTTCAACTAAAATACCACGGTCTGCACCCAAAGCCATTGCAGAACGGATTTGTTCTTGAGCTTCTTTAGGACCCACAGAAACAACAACGATTTCTGTTACTGTTCCTTTTTCTTTTAAGCGAACCGCTTCTTCCACTGCGATTTCACAAAATGGGTTAATTGACATTTTAACGTTAGTTAGGTCAACCCCACTATTGTCCGGCTTAACACGAACTTTGACGTTGGCATCAACCACGCGTTTTACAGCAACAAGAGCCTTCATGTAATCCTCGGCTGTTCTAGCAAAAGTAAATGTTGAGAAAAGTATATTAACTCTTCAATTAAAATTTTTTAGGTACCCTATCTTGCAATGTGTTTGGCATTTCGGTCAAGTCACAATTTTCGCTACTGCTATAAAAAAGATGAAATGCCCAGTTCACTAATTCAAATTGCTTATTCGCTCAATGAATTTAGCAAATAAGCCAAACAAATTTTAAACCTTGAATTTCTTAATATTTTATAAAATATGGTAGCTTAAAATCCTTTAATTTTAGAGGGGAAAAAAACAACAAAAACACCATTTTCTCCCCGTATGAGAGCACTCACGGTACTCTGAAAAATTGGCAATTAGGTAAGAACATCCATAAATAAATGTTGAACAAAATAAAAAGCTACTTACTGCTAATTACTTAATTTCTCAGCATATATTTCTATTAAAAACAAAATATTAAGTTACCATTTAAACATAGGCAAAGGACTCCAAGGCTTTTGTAAAAAACGCTTTAATCCTAAATAAACTAGCGTTTTATGAAATCCAGCATTTGGATATTGACGCGTTAACTTTTTGAACTCAATTTTTGGAATATTTGAACGTAATAAGCCTAAAGAGAAATCCGCATAGTCAGCTTGTCTAAAATATTCAACCAATGGGTATTCTGAAAACTTTGTCGTTGTTAATTTATGATGTTCTGTAATCATTAATGTTATTTCTATTTGCCAATCTAATAACCGATGCAAAGTCAGATAACTTAACATCACTTTGACGGATGGCTCTAAATAATCAATTGTTTTACTTGTCCATATCCCAATATCATGAAAGGCAACTGCAATAGCTACTTTACGTATAGTCTCTTCATTACTATCTTGGCTTAATATTAAACAGCATGCTGCCACACGTTTACAGTGATTTAAGTATCCTTGATAATCTGCATCAATAATATTTTGATATTCCTGTAAAATTGTCTCAATCAAGATACTACATTGTCTAAATGCACCTTGATCAAGTGATAAAATCAAACCTTCTTTAGTATTCATTCTTTTGTGCTCTCGGATGAGCTCGATCATAAACTTGTGCCAAATGATCAAAATCAATATGTGTATAAATTTGTGTGGTAGACAAATTACTGTGGCCTAACATTTCTTGTACTGATCGCAAATCACCACTACTTGATAACATATGGCTAGCAAAACAATGCCGTAATAAATGAGGATGCAAATCTACATTCACACCTGCTCTTTGTGCTTGAAGCTTTACACGCTTTTCAATTTGCCGTGGGGTTAACACACCGCCTCTTTGAGAAATAAAAACGAAAGCATTTTGATCAAAATGGCCTTTCCAGATTTTATAAATTTTCAGCCAATTCAATAAGCTTTCTTTCGCCTTTTTCCCAAATGGTACAATTCGGGTTTTATTTCCTTTACCCGTAATACGTACGAGTTGACGGTTAAAATCTATATCTTTAATTGTTAAGCCTTGCAGTTCAGCCAGACGCAAACCGCTTGAGTAAAGTAACTCGAGCATGGCTTTATCTCTTAACCATAATTGCTGATCAACTGGTTTTTCAGGCATTGGCTGATCTAAAATTTGATTAACCGTTTCTATGTCGATCATACCCGGCAAGGGTCTAGGCTGACGTTTTAACTTAAAATCATCAGTAGGGTTAATTTCTAAATATTTCCCTTGCTCAGCCCATTTCATAAACTGGCGAATTGACGTGAGATGACGCTGCATGCTGCTTGAACTTAACTGGTCTTGCTCAACACGCTGGGCCAAATATTCACGTAAATCTGAAGCTTCAATATTTCTTAAATCAATTTGTTTGAGCTCGCAGAACTCAAGAAAGCTTTTAACATCTCTTTCATAAGCTGTAATCGTGTGCTCAGACTGGTTCTGAATTTTTCTTTCTTTTAACCACATTGAGAGCAGCTGTAATGCAAAATCCAAATTGCTCTCCATTTATTTGCTCATTTTATTTTTTCAGTGTATCAAAAAGTAGTTGTTCAGGAAATTTAAGATCGTACAGCATAACAACTCACTACCTTATATATTACACTTCATTTTAAGTATTCGTCGGAACCCTGCTGTCATGACTACCATACTCATTCCCTACTTAATTGCCATTACTTTACTTACGCTTACACCTGGTCTGGATACGACTTTAATTATTCGTACCGCTACTCTTGAAGGCAAGTCGAAAGCATTTCAAGCAGCAGTAGGTATTAGCCTTGGCTGTATTGCATGGGGAATTGTGGTTGCTTGTGGTCTAGGGGCTTTACTCATGGCTTCTGATCTAGCCTTTAATATTCTGAAATGGATGGGGGCTGCTTATTTAGCTTGGCTGGGTTTGAATATGATTTTAAAACCGCGTAGCCAACTTGCAGACATGCAAGAAACCAACTCCAATATCCCTTCTTCACAGAATTGGTTTATTAAAGGTTTTTTGGGTAACTTACTTAATCCCAAAGTCGGTATTTTTTATATTTCATTTCTTCCACAATTTATTCCACCACAAGCGTCGGCTGTCACTTGGATTATGGGGCTTGTGATGATTCATGTGGTGATTGGAACCTTATGGTCAATTTTATTAATTTTGGCTATGCAGCCACTATCACGTTATCTGAAACAACCCCAATTTGTGAAATATATGGACCGGATTACGGGCAGTATTTTTGTGTTGTTTGCTTTAAAATTGGCTTTGAGTAAAAGATAAATTTTAAAAAGCGTGCTAACGCATAGCACGCTAAATAATAGTTAAAGATTTACATTATTTTTTTAAGTAGTTTTCTATTTGGACTGAAACTTCATCGGCATGTTTTTCTGCTAATTGATGGTCCCCACCTTTCACAACATATAACATCGAATTTTCAAACTTTTGATTTAAATATTGACCCACTTGAACGGGGCTCACTGGATCGTTATCGCCCCAGATTAACAAAGTTTCAATGTTTATATCTGATAAAAACTCTTCGTAGTTGGCATTGGTAGTAATAAACCAATCTGGATATTTTAAAAATGCTTGGCGATATGCTTCTCGCCAGTCTTGTACATTAAATCTTTCAAGGTTAATTCCACCAGAAGTTGCAATCAAAACCAGCCCTTTCACCAGTTGAGGTTTTTGCAACGCTGCCGCAACAGCAAAAATGCCACCCATAGATTGCGCAATAATTACAGTTTCTTCATTAATTTGATCGACCACATGATTTGTTAGGTCTTCAAAACTTTTGACCTCAAAGGATTCAGCTGTATCGCCGAAACCGGGGTAACCAATAATTTTTGTCTGGTAATGCGGAGGTAATTTTTCAATTAAGGGATGCCAAAATGTCGTACTCCCTGATGCACCAGGTAAGAAAATTAAATTATTCATATTTTTATAAAGTAATAAAATTAAAAAATTATTGTATATAAAAGAAAGCCTCTTTTATCATTTTAGTTAATAAAAGAGGCTTCTATTTAAGTAATGCTATTAACCTTGGAAATAACGTAAATCCAAACGCCCATCATATACATGAGTTGTTGGACCAGTCATCCAAACCACATCGCCTTCTTGCCATTCGATTTGTAGCTTACCACCAGCAAGTTCAACTTCAACTGAATTACCCAATAAGCCACGGCGCATACCACTTACCGCCGCCGCACAAGCTCCTGTACCACATGCAAGGGTTTCACCTACACCGCGTTCAAATACACGAAGGCGCACATGCTTTTCATCAATGATTTGCATAAAGCCAGCATTCACACGTTCAGGGAAACGTTTATGTGATTCAACTTGCGGACCAATACCCGCAACATCTGCTGTGAGCACATCAGGAACAATCGTTACGGCGTGAGGATTGCCCATATTGACCACATCAATACTAATGTTTTGGTCATTGGCTAACTCAAGTGTATATAAAGCTTCTGGTTGTTCAGCAATGAATGGAATTTCATTCGGCAAGAATTTCGGGTAGCCCATATTCACGCGAACCCAACCATTTTGCCCCAGTTCAGGTTTGACAATCCCTGCTTTGGTTTGAACAGTAATACTAGTTTTCATTGTTAAATGACGCTCATGTACAAAGCGAGCAAAACAGCGTACACCGTTACCACATTGTTCAACTTCAGAACCATCTGCATTAAAAATACGATATTTAAAATCTGCTTCCGGTAAATCTGGTGGCTCAACAATTAAAAGTTGATCAAAACCAATACCGAAATGGCGATCGGCTAAGCGTTGAATTGTTTCTGTATCCAAATAGGCACGTTGGCTGATCAGATCAACCACCATAAAGTCATTGCCTAGGCCATGCATTTTAGTAAATTCTAACAACATTTCATTTACTCCTCAGGCAATAAACTTTCTTTTTCCCACAGGGATTCAACTGTTTCACGTTCACGAATCAAATGGGCTTTATCACCAGACACCATTACTTCTGCGGCACGTCCACGTGTGTTGTAATTTGAACTCATCACAAAACCATAAGCGCCAGCGCCAAGAACAGCTAACAAGTCATTTTCTTTTAAAGCCAATGAACGATCTTTACCAATAAAATCACCTGTCTCACAGATTGCACCCACGAGATCCCAAGTTTTTTCTTCAGTATCTGAACTTGGTACCACAGGTTGGATATCCATCCAAGCTTCATATAATGCAGGGCGAATTAAATCATTCATTGCTGCATCAATAATGGCAAAGTTACGGTGGCTCGTTGGCTTGAGCAAATCCACTTTGGTTAAAAGCACACCTGCATTTGCACTAATGCTACGACCCGGCTCCATATAAACCTTGAGACCTAGTTTTTCTAAAGCAGGTTTCATTGAGTTAGCATATTCTTCAACACTTGGTGGTGTTTCATCTTTATAACAAACACCCAAACCACCACCGATATCGATGTGCTTAAGATTGATACCAAGTTTTTTCAATTCTTCGATCATCAACATGACACGATCTAAAGCGTCAACAAACGGTTTAGTCTCGGTTAATTGCGAACCAATGTGGCAGTCAATTCCAATAATCTCAAGGTTTGGTAAAGATGCAGCATATTGATAGGTTTCATAAACGGTATCACTTGGAATACCAAATTTATTTTCTTTAAGGCCTGTTGAAATATAAGGATGTGTTTTTGCATCTACGTCTGGATTTACACGTAAAGAAATCGGCGCTTTTTTGCCTAGACGAGCTGCAACTTTTTGAAGACGATCTAGTTCGGCATAAGACTCTACATTAAAGCAAGCAATGCCTACATTTAATGATGTTTCAATATCGGCTTCAGTTTTACCTAAGCCAGAAAAAACAACTTTAGATGCATCTCCACCCGCTTTTAAAACACGTGCAAGCTCACCACCTGATACGATATCAAAACCAGCACCAAGTTTTGCCAATACATTAAGAACAGCTAAATTTGAGTTAGATTTCACCGCAAAACAGATTTGATGATCAATAAAATCAAAAGCACGATCCATATCTAAGTAATGTTTTTCAAAAGCTGCTTTTGAATAAACATACAAAGGTGTGCCAAATTGCTGCGCAAGCTGCTCCATAGAACATTGCTCTGCGTGCAATACTCCATTAATGCGAGTGAAACTCATGAATGTGTCCTTATTTCAAAGCTTAAGGTGAAGTTGTTTGGGTTGGGGCTGATGATTCAACTGGCTGATCAGCTTGTTCATCCTGTTGCACAACTTGTTTCTGTTCTTTATTACGATAGAGCAAGTATTTCGCGCGTTTGTCATAATTCGGATCAGAAGGTAGCTGTAATGCTCCTGACTGACCGCAAGCGCTTAGCAAAATACTGCTGCTCAATAAACTGATGAGGCAAATGACACGACGCATCTGAGCACCTGATTTAAACAATTCGATGCAGTATACCGTGATCATGCAGGCGGCTAAAGAGTAAACTTAAAGAGAAAAACAATATGCATAAAAAACGCCAGCTTTTCAGCTAGCGTTTAATCATAACCAAATAAATTTAATTACTTTTTATGACGCGGTTTATAGAAGAAGAAATAACCAATGATCAAGATAATAAACCAGATTGGGCTGACTTTAAGCGCTTTAAACGTATCTGGCTCTAAAGACAACACGTAAATCATACCAATAAAGAAAATAATCGTGATCCAACATGTAAATAGGCCACCCGGCAATTTAAATGTTGATTTTGCATGCAGCTCAGGACGTGTAGTGTAGTAACGGATATAACTCCAGATAATGAGTAACCACACACAAATGAACAGAATCGTTGAAAGTGTTGTTGCAAGTGTAAATGCTTCAACGGTATTTGGTACAAAATACTGTAATGCTGCACCTAACAATAAACACGCAGCAGAGAAATACAATGCATTTGCAGGTACCGCACGTCTGTTCAATTTACCAAAAGCTTTTGGCCCCTGATCTTCACGTGATAGACCAAACAGCATACGGCTTGTTGAAAACACGCCACTGTTCATTGATGACATCACTGATGACAACACAACTAAGTTCATTAAGATTGCTGCTGCCGCAACGCCTGCTTGACTAAACAAGTTTACAAACGGGCTGATCGCCGGATCAATTTTATTCCATGGTGTTACTGACATGACAATAATTAATGCGAACACATAGAAAATAATGATACGAATTGGAATTGAGTTAATTGCTTTAGGCAAATTACGTTCAGGATCTTTAGTTTCCGCAGCTGTTGTTCCGACAAGTTCTACACCAACGAAAGCAAAGATCGCAATCTGGAAGCCTGCCAAGAAGCCATGTACACCCGTCGGGAAGAAACCACCATTTGCCCACAAATGAGTAAAGGATGCCACTTCACCTGTAGTCGAGGTAAAGCCTGTAAAGATCATCCATAGACCCACAGCAATTAAAATAATAATTGCTAGGATTTTGATAAGCGCAAACCAAAACTCCAACTCACCAAACAGGCGAACTGTTAACAAGTTCAAGCCCATAATGAATACGATGGCTGCAACACTGATCATGGCACCTTCAACTGGTGAGAAAGGTAGACCATTATTAAAGAATTGTAAGTAATAGATAATTGCAGAAAGATCGGCAATACCAATGGTGATCCAACACAACCAATAGGTCCAACCTACAAAATAACCTGCCCATGGGCCAATTAAATCTGTTGTGAAATCAATAAATGATTTATAGGCAAGATTTGAAAGAAGTAATTCGCCAAGCGCACGCATGACAAAAAACACCATCACACCAATAATCAGGTAAATAAATAAGATTGAGGGGCCAGCAAGACTAATCGTTTTGCCTGATCCCATAAACAATCCCGTACCAATTGCACCGCCAATCGCGATCAGCTGTAAATGCCGATTTGAGAGGCTACGATGGAGCTCACCTTGTTCATGAGGCTCATTCAGATTTTGATTCGACATCTTATCAATACACTCCAGTAATTTTTTTTAGTCCGTTAGCTAAAATCAAAAAGACGATATCGCACCATTTGCAGGTATCTTTTAAATGTATATTTTTTGATAATTTTTCAGCTAACCGATTTTTATCTGTATTGCTGATGATTTCAAGCTACATACAATTAAATCTGATAATACGCACAAGCCCATAGCAATACAACGCACTTTACGGTCTAAAAACATGACTTGAACTTGTCTGATTTTTAAATTAAAAAGACGACTCAATTGACCATTTTCTAATCTTTAATTTCATTTCAGTCCTTCATCTGTTTATTAAAAACACCCCTGCTCGACCTTAATCTTTTAAATTAACTAACACATGACAATGACCTAATATTTTCGTTGTTTTAAATTAAGCAAAATGTATTCCACTTCAAAACTGATTCTCTATTTTGGTTTTGTTATACTCCGTTTCTACTATTAATTAAGAAGTTTTTAACTGAAGTCGAATATGAGCAAAGTCAAAACTGTTTACCGTTGCGAACAATGTGGTGCCGATCATCTTAAATGGGCAGGTCAATGTTCAGAGTGTGGTGAATGGAATTCTTTGACTGAAGTCAAACTTGAGCCAACCACCGCTCACCGCGCACGTCCAAAAGTTGGGGGCTATGCTGGTCAAGCTGCCAATATTACAACTCTAAATAAAGTCACTTTTTCCCATGAAACACGCTTACCCACAGGCATCAGCGAATTTGATCGCGTACTTGGCGGAGGCTTAGTTACGGGTTCAGTGGTATTGATTGGTGGTGACCCCGGTATTGGTAAATCGACTATTCTTTTGCAAACTGCAACCTATATGGCAAGTGCAAAAAGCTCTGCACTTTATATTACCGGTGAAGAATCGTTATCTCAGGTTGCACTTCGCGCTCAACGTCTTGACTTACCTACTGACCAGTTAAAAGTCATGGCAGAAACCTGTGTTGAACGTATTTGCGAAGTCTTAGAACAAGAAAAACCTGTCGTGGCGATCTTAGATTCGATCCAAACGCTTTATACAGAAACACTTCAATCGGCACCGGGTGGTGTTTCACAAATTCGTGAATCTGCTGCTTTATTAACTCGTTATGCAAAAAATAGTGGCACTGCACTCTTCATTGTTGGTCACGTGACCAAAGAAGGTGCACTGGCAGGTCCACGTGTTTTAGAACACATGGTGGATTGTGTACTTTACTTTGAAGGCCAATCAGACTCACGTTATCGAATGATTCGTGCTGTTAAAAACCGTTTTGGTGCGGTGAACGAGCTTGGCGTATTTGGCATGACAGATAAAGGCTTACGTGAAGTTGCTAACCCTTCTGCCATTTTCTTAAGCCGTTATGATGAAGCAATTCCCGGTTCAATTGTCATGATTAGCCGTGAAGGAACTCGTCCTCTTTTGGTGGAAGTCCAAGCTTTAGTTGATGATGCTCAAGGACAACCTCGTCGCGTAGCATTGGGTCTTGAACAAAACCGTTTAAACATGCTGCTTGCTGTAATGCATCGTCATGGTGGTGTTCAAACCACAGGTCAAGATGTCTATGTCAACATTGTCGGTGGTTTAAAGATTACCGAAACAGGTTCGGACTTGGCTGTTTTGCTGGCTTGTGCTTCAAGTCTACGAACTAAAGCTTTGCCTCAGCAACTTGCCGTTTTTGGAGAAGTTGGCCTTTCAGGTGAAATTCGTCCTGTACCAAATGGCCAAGAGCGTTTAAAAGAAGCTGCAAAACATGGCTTTAAGTATGTCATTTTGCCTAGAGGTAATGCGCCGCAAAAAGCAATTCCCGGCGTACAAGTCATTGCGGTTGCCCGTCTGCATGAAGCATTGACTGAGGCAATGCAACTCAGTGATGAATTGACATAAAAAAACATACTTTTATGGTTGAAATTTAGCGTAAATACCTTCATAAATACTATTACAATTTAATTTTAGACAGGAATTTCCTATGGAAGTACACCAGCGTGGCTTGATTACCGGTATTTTAATGGCTGCTTTAGCAATTTCGCCTCTTGCTGAAGCTAAACGTGCAGGTGGTGGTAAAAGCCACGGTATGGCACGCTCTACTACTTCAAGCCAGTCTTATCAACAACCTCGTCAAGTGACTCCTGCTCAACAACCTGCTACTGCACCTCAACGATCAGGTCCAGGTGTTGGTTCAATGGTTGCAGCTGGTGTGGCTGGTGCTGCCGTAGGTGCTGTTGCAGCAAATGCTTTAGCTGATGACAAACCAACATCAACTGAACATCAAGCAACTCAAGCTGGAACAGAACAAGCTGCTCAAGCGCAACAAGAAGAGAAAAAAGGTGGAATTCCTAGCTGGCTTTGGGTATTACTTGCAGCAGCTTTAGCCTTTTTTGTTTTCCGCAAATTGGGCGCAAAAAAAAAATTAGCAGCTAATAATCCTTACGCACCAAATAACGACGGTCAAAACCCATTTGGTCGTTCTGCTGCACCACAAGCGACACCACGTAATGCTGGAGATAATACAAATATCTTTGGTCAATCTGTGGGTGGCGGTGCAGCAACCCAAGCTCCTTTTGGCGGTGCAACAACGAGCAATGGCAATCAACTTCCAGATGGTAGTGAACCTGCTGCTTTCTTACGTATTGCACGTCAACGTTTTAATCACATCCAATCGATGAATACTGCAAGTAACATTGAAGAAATTCGCCGTTACTTAACACCAGAACTTTATAGTTCTATGTATAACGACATAATGGAAAACCAAGATCAAGACGTTGCTGAATTTAGCAATCTGAATGCGATGGTTGTAGACAGTGCGACTGAAAATGGTCAATACGTTGTAAGCGTACGCTTCACTGGTACTGTGAGTGAAGATTTAAACAGCTTGCCACAACCATTTACTGAAATCTGGCACTTCGTTAAACCGGCTGGTTCTCAGCAAGATTGGGTTGTTGCAGGTATTCAACAAGCGTAAGCTAAATAAACCCTCAATAAAAAAGCCACAATATTGTGGCTTTTTTATTTGTCAGTTTTAAGCAATTTCAGCGGGGAATGTAATGACTTTTTCAATTTTGACCTGATCCATTGCAACCATAAGTAAGCGGTCTATACCTAAAGCAATTCCTGAACATTCTGGCATATGAGGCAGTGCTGCTAACAAGTTTTCATCTAAAGGCATAACATGAAGGCCTTGCTTAGCACGCTCTGCATTGTCTGCTTCAAAACGTGAACGTAACACGGCTGCATCGAGCAATTCATCGTAAGCATTGGCAAGCTCTAAACCTTCAATATAAACCTCAAAACGTGCTGCGACCTCTTCCCCATCTTCATCCACTTTCACTTTTGCCAAAGACGCCATTTCTGGTGGAAAATCAGTTAAAAAGACTGGCGCATCAAATCCTAAACTTGGTTCAACAAAATGAGAAAATAATAAATCCATGTAAGCTAGACGATCATCGCCTAAATCAAGATTTAATCCCACACGATTTGCAGTATCTTTGAGTTGCTTCAACGTTGCTTGCAATGGGTTAATATCAAGACGATCTTGAAAGGCATGTTTATAACTTAAAATAAACGGACGAACTTCCCCAAAACGATATTGCAAACAGCTTTGCAATAAATCGGCGGTTTCATGCATTAAAGCTTTTAGATCAAAAGCCGGACGGTACCATTCGAGCATGGTAAATTCACTATTGTGTTTACGCCCGTGTTCATCATCACGAAAAACCTTACAAATCTGATAAATCGGCCCACTGCCACTCGCCAACAAACGCTTCATGGCAAACTCAGGCGAAGTCTGTAAATATTGAGTCTGCAATTTGCCATTAATATGACGTAAAGTCTGAACAGATGCTAAATGCACATCGGTGACACCTGCTTGTGAAACAATCGGTGTTTCCACTTCCATGACATCACGTTCAGCAAAAAACTGACGAATCTGGTTATAGAGTTTGGCACGTGCTTTTAAGGCATCAATTGAACAAGTTGGTTGATAACTTAAGCTCATGCCTGTGGCCCTCCATGTGCTGCCCATTCACGGCGCAGCGGATAATTCTTACGTAATAAATCAAATGCTTTTTGCTCTACTTTGCCCTCTTTAATACAGGCACGGATGTTGGCATAATCTTGAGCAATATCATAAATCTGAGCTAATTTTTGCTTTAACACTGCTTTTAAATCATTTCCTGAAAAATAATCATCACATGCAGGCAATTGAGTCTCGAAACGCTTATTTATATCGAATCCGAACTTTTGGCAGAATGCTTCATAAATCATTTGCGTACCGCGTGCCTTACCTTCCAAGCTATAACCAGCAATATGCGGTGTGGCCAAAGCCAACATGTCTATAAGTTCTTCAGATATGACTGGTTCATGTTCAAATACATCGAGCACAACTTGACGTTTGGTACGCTGAATATCTTCGATTAAAGCAGCTTCTTTAACGACTGGACCACGCGCACTATTAATTAAAATCGTGTTCGGTTGAAGTGCAGCAAATGCTTGCTCATCAAACAGATGATACGTCGCATGTTCACCATTTTTGGTTAAAGGCACATGAATTGAAATTGCATTGGCTTGTTGCAAAAGAGTTTCTAAACTTACATTTTTAATTGAATCTAACTGCACATATGGATCAAAGCCAATCACATTCCAGCCAAGCAACTGGGCCATATATGCCAAACGCTTACCGACGTTTCCAAGGCCAACGATGCCTAGGGTAAATTTTTCTTGTTTTTCTAAAAGGCTAGCATCTAAATGAAGTAAAGCAGTAATGACATATTCAGCAACTGCCTGCGCATTACAACCTGCCGCATTTGCCCATGTAATTCCTTGTTTTTCTAAAGCAGGAATATCTAAATGATCGGTTCCGATTGTGGCACTACCCACATATTTTAATGCTGTATTTTCGATTAAGCTTGCATTCACCGCAGTGACTGAGCGAACCAATAATGCTTCTGCATCTTTTACATCTGCATGAGTTAAGGTACGTCCCGCATGGTGTTGAATATCGCCAAACTCTGAAAAAAAGTAATCGGTAAATGCCAAATTTTCATCTGCGACAATTTTCATTATCTGCAACTCAAAGCTTATAAAAACGTTATTATCCTTTGAGTTGTAGCAAAGCACAATGTTAATGCCTTTAAATTCACGATTCTATATCTTGCACTTTTAAGGCTTATAAACCGCCGCCAAAATAGAAATAGGCCATTACCGCTAGCGTTACCCAAACTAAAATAATTAACACAGCGACCAAATAATTTTGAGGTCTTCGCTCCTGCTGTTCTAGCCATTCATCAGCTTGTTGTTCTGCATCTAAAATGACTTGCTTAGGCGTAAAGCGAACAGCTAACCAAATAAGAATGGGCAAAATTAAAGCATCATCAACAAAACCTAAAATAGGAATAAAATCTGGAATTAAATCGATGGGGCTAAAAGCATAGGCAACAGCAATCACAGCCAAAATTTTAGGCAATATCGGCATTTGAGGATGCTTTGATGCAAACCAAAGCATAATAATTTGTTTTTTTAGACGTTTTGCCCAATCTTTTATAGACTGTAACCAAGACATTTGGACAGACTCTGAACTACATAACTCTGATCATAAAGTATAAAGTTCGTGCTTAACTTAAAATTAGGCAAAATAGAAATGTATATTTCCATTATGTTTGATCATTCTTAGCATTTGAGCTGATCTGATCAATATTTCAATGCATGACCCTTATGTATATAAAACGAAATCATCTCCACGACAAAAGCTTGCTAAAGTTAGGCCAGAAGTTTTTGCGAGTCGAATAGCCATACTGGTGGGGGCAGAAATTGAAGCCAATAAACCAATATTAAGCTGAGCGCATTTACGGATTAATTCGTAGCTTGCACGACTGGTCATAACAACAAAACCCAAACTGGTTTCGTAGTTTTCTTGAGCTAAATAACCC
This sequence comes from Acinetobacter sp. IRS14, assembly GCF_034650275.1. Lineage (NCBI taxonomy): Bacteria > Pseudomonadati > Pseudomonadota > Gammaproteobacteria > Moraxellales > Moraxellaceae > Acinetobacter > Acinetobacter sp. IRS14. The sequence continues at coordinate 28,988 of NZ_JAOVFN010000010.1, read as the reverse complement.
AGTAGTTTGTCTAAGGCATTGTGACGGCCAACATCTTCAAACAAAGCTATGATTTTGCCTTGAACTACCCAAGCAGCGGCATGAGCGCCACCCGTTAAGGCAGTAATTTTTTGTTGATCTTTTAATTGAGAAATCGCGACTGGAATTTGTTCGAGCCACTCTTTGGAAGGTTCGATGGTAATTTTAGAAATATCGAGCTGAAGCTGCTCCAAACTTTCAATGCCACACAAACCACAGCCTGTACGACCCACTAACATCCGTCGCCTTTCTTTTAACGCAGCAAATGCTCTAGATGAAATGGTCATATTCACTTCAATTCCCAATTCACTTTCATGAACCTCAATGGCATACAACTCTTTTAAGCTCGTTAAAATTCCTTCGGACAGACTAAAACCTTTAGCAAACACACTCACATCGGTAGGTGTAGCCATCATCACTGCATGAGAAATGCCGTTATATACCAAAGCAATCGGATGCTCTTGAACAATATTATCTAAAACACTTTCAGATTCGGTTTTCTTAAACCGCTTTACTTGTAATGTTTCAACCCCATAAGAATGTGGTGTCAAAATAATTTCCTTTATCTTGAAATGGCGCTTGTTAGAGCGCCATTTGTTTGAATTACATTTTTAATATCGCTGTTAATTTAAAGGTTACTTACTTTCTTATCAGCATCTTCAGGATCAACTGCTGTTGCCAAATTAAAGTGTGCAGGTGCATCACCGGGATGCAAAATCACAGGAACACTTTTTGAAGCTGGAATTTTGGCGTATTTATCATGACTGCTTAACGCCACCAAGGGATTGGTCTCTGGATAGTACGCAGCTAAACTGCCACGTGGAATGTTGTACGGCACAATACGGAAACTATGCACAATACGTTTAACACCATCTGAGAAAACACTTTCAATATCAACCCATTGATTTGCTTCAAAGCCCGCTTCATCAATATCGGCTTGGTTCATAAATAACACACGGCGCTGTCCGAAGACCCCACGGTAGCGGTCGTCGAGACCATATAGCGTCGTGTTGTATTGATCATGAGATCGAGTGGTCATTAAGGTATAAACTTTGCTCTCGGTATAAGCGGCAGCATATTGATTTTCTTTATCGCCATAGACTTCACTCAGAGGTGTAATCATAAACTGTGCTTTACCACTTTTTGTGTTCCAGATGTGCTGATTAGCCGGATGCTCTAGATGGAAACCACCCGGGTTATAGACACGTAAATTAAAATCATGGAACTCATCAAAGACCTCAGCAATTGAGTCACGAATACGGTCATAACTTTCAATGTACCATTTCCATTTGATCTTGCTGTCTGGCAGCACCGCTTCAGCCATTCTTGCCACGATGTCTGGTTCAGATAAAATATTTTCAGAAATTGGGGTATTACGCCCCGCCGACAAATGAATATTACTCATCGAATCTTCGACTGAAATGGCCTGCGGACCATGAAGCTGCTCATCAATTTCGGTACGACCCAAACAAGGCAAAATCAGTGCCTCTTTACCACACACCAAATGGCTACGGTTTAACTTGGTTGCAACATGAACGGTTAAATTACACTTTCTAAGTGCTTCTTGGGTATACGGTGTATCTGGCGTCGCAACCGCAAAGTTTCCGCCTAGGCCAATAAAGACTTTGACCTCGCCTTCAGCCATAGCTTTAATCGTTTCAACGACACCATGCCCATTTTTTCTAGGGGATTTAATCCCAAACACGCGGTCAATGTTGTCGAGTAATTTCGGGCTAGGTAACTCATTAATGCCCATGGTTCGGTCGCCTTGTACATTACTGTGTCCACGAACTGGGCAAAGCCCCGCACCCGGACGACCAATTTGTCCACGAGCCAATAATAAATTCGCCAACATATGTACATTGGCTGTTCCATGGCGATGTTGAGTAATACCCATTCCCCAACAGAAAATTGAGCGTTCAGACTCTAAAAAGAGCTTAGCAAGTTTTTCTAAATGTTCAGGCGATAGGCCCGAGTGTTTATAAATATCTTCCCACTCAGTTCGCTCCACCTCAGCAATCATTTCATCAAAACCGATTGTATTCACCGCAATAAAATTTCGGTCAAAAACACTTGGTTTACCTGAAGCTAGCGCTTTTTTATCCCACTCATTTAGGTGCTTTAAAATCCCTAACATGAGTGCATAGTCACCACCAATTTTAGGTTGGAAATAATAACGACTAATGGGGGTACTGCCGTTAGTCATCATTTCAAGTGGTGCTTGTGGGTCTTGGAAACGCTCAAGACCTCTTTCTTTAATTGGGTTAATCGCAATAATGTTACCGCCGCGTTTAGACACTTCACGTAAAGTACCTAACATACGCGGGTGATTGGTTCCGGGGTTATGCCCAAAACTAAAAATTGCGTCGGCTAAATCAAAATCTTCTAGGGTGACTGTGCCCTTTCCTAAACCAATCGAATCAAGTAACCCAACGCTTGTGGTTTCATGGCACATGTTCGAACAATCTGGAAAGTTATTTGTTCCAAAGCTTCGCACAAACAATTGATATAGAAATGCTGCTTCATTACTTGCACGGCCAGAGGTATAGAATGCAGCTTGATCTGGGTGATCTAACGCATGTAGATGCTTAGCAATAATCTGAAATGCTTCATCCCATGAAATTGCTACATATTTATCGGTTGCAGCATCGTAGCGAACTGGGTCAGTTAAGCGACCTAGGTCTTCTAGAAAGAAATCACTTTGTTCTGATAACCAACTGACGGTATGGCCTGCAAAATATTCGGGAGTCACTGTTTTACTAGTTGCTTCAAATGCAACTGCTTTTGCGCCGTTTTCACAAAAGTTAAAGGCATGAGCATTTTTCTTTTCTGGCCATGCACAACCGGGACAGTCGAACCCCGTAGGCTGGTTAATATTGAGTAAAGTAATCGAACCTTTTTTTAAAATATCTTGCCGCTTTAAGTTTCGAGCGACACTGAGTAATGCTCCCCATCCGCCCGCAGGATGAGTATAGGGTTCAATTCGTGCAAAGCCGTTATTTTCCTGAATATGCTTTTGTTCTTCTGAATTATCCACTTTGTCATCCTCTTATTACTTTTTACGCATTCTATAGGTGCAATAAATCACAACTTAATTATGGTTATATCTACGCTATTTGCTGTTTATCTTAATAAGTAAAAATCCACTTTTATCTTACTCATGATATTTAGAGGCAGCCTCAACGCTACTTATAATATGTGCCATATTTTTTATAATTACAATCATTCAGCCAAAACCAAAAAATTATTTAAATTAAATAATAACAATACCTTAAAAACAAAACGACCTATTTTTTACAGATAAAAACATAATTCACTTTATATTTTTAAAAAATAGAAATGATGTAATGAGCTGAAATTTACGTCATTTAAAGTAGGTTTTTATTGCTTTAAGCAGTATAAATTAATTGGAAAAAACAGATTCAGAGAACTTATGAAGGTTGTGATTGCGCCAGACTCTTTTAAAGACAGCTTATCGGCTTCGAGCGTCGCTCAAGCCGTTGCCAAAGGATGGCAAGAGGTTTTTCCAGATGCTGAAACACAGTTATGTCCAATGGCAGACGGTGGTGAAGGAACCATTGAAGCGGTGTTAGAGGTCTGTGACGGTGAATGGCGTGAAAAAACCGTAATGGGGCCATTAGGTCAGCCTGTTCAAGCAAAATGGGGTTGGTTAGAAAAACAAAAAATAGCTATCATTGAAATGGCTCAAGCGAGTGGCATACAGTTAGTTCCACCGTCTGAGCGTGATGCTTGCCACAGCACAACATTTGGCACAGGCCAGCTCATTCTGGATGCTTTAGATGCAGGTGCAAAAGACATTATTTTAACCGTGGGCGGTAGTGCAACCAATGATGGCGGCACAGGACTACTCAGTGCTTTAGGTGCTGTTTTGTTCGACGCCAACCACAACGTTTTACCCCTCGGTGGACTTGCTCTCAAGAATCTATCAAAAATTGATTTAACACATTTCGACCCACGTATTCAGCACACACGTTTTTTACTAGCTGCCGATGTGACCAATCCACTTTGTGGCCCAAACGGCGCATCTCATATTTTTGGTCCACAAAAAGGTGCTTCACCTGCTCAAGTAAAGTTACTTGACCAAACACTTGCCCATTTTGCCGATGTCTCGGCACAACTTTTAGGTTTCGACAAACGAGATGAAGCAGGCTCTGGCGCTGCTGGCGGTTTGGGCTTTGCAGCCAAAAGTTATTTAAATGCAGACTTTAAAGCTGGCGTTAAAGTCGTGGCTGAACTGAATCAGCTTGAGCATAAAATTTCTAACGCAGATTGGGTCATTACGGGTGAAGGTAAATTTGACCAACAAACCTTAAGTGGTAAAACAGTTTTTGGGGTGAGTCAAATTGCCAAAACCCACAATGTTCCGGTCATTGTGATTGCTGGGACATTAGGCGAAGGCTACCAAGCGCTTTATGAGCACGGCGTTACGGCTGCTTTTTCGCTAACTAATGGCCCCATCAAATTAGAGCAAGCCTGCGAACATGCGGCAGAACTTATTTATGAAAGAACAGTCGATATTGCGAGGTTAATTCAATTTAGCCAAACCAGTTTGAGAGATAAAAAAGTTTAATCGGCTAACTTTAAAAGGCTTTCTTTACAGCTTTCCAATATTTCATCGCTAAGGTTTGATTGGTCTGGGCATGCGCGAGACAATGCAATTGCCCCTACAGATTGGGCAAGAATATTAATGGCTTGCTTTCTCAACTCTGGCGCATCCAAAGAAACTTGTTTTGCTCGTTCGTTCATAATGAACTGAATAAGTTGCTCAATACCCTCTTCAAATTCGACTTTTACTTCGTCTGGCTGTCTTGCAGCATCACAAGATAACGCTGTTAAGGTACATCCCAAATCTCGGTTGTCTCGATGAGTGCGGGACACATAAAGCTGAATAAATTGAGTTAAGTTTAAACCTTCTATTCTTTTTAAAACCTGCTCAAGTCCATGTTTAACGGTAATTGAGACAAGGTCGGTCTTCGAAGTGAAATGTTTATAAAAGCCGCCGTGAGTAAAGCCCGCGCTAGACATTAACTCGGCAATCCCAACTCCGTCATAGCCTTTGTTACGAAAGAGTTGAGTCGCCTTTTCAACAATTTTTTCTCGGTTTTCTTTTACCTGAGTTTTACTGACTTTCATTTTGGCGCACCCACTTTTATTCACCCTACTGGTCATAATTATACATTGATTATGGTTGACATCAAAACTCGCATATTTTAGATTATAGTCATCATCTAAAAATTAAAGCGTGGAGACATCACATGTCAGCTCAATCAAAAGTACTTATTACAGGAGCTTCGTCTGGAATTGGTTCTGTCTATGCAGACAGATTTGCTCAACGTGGCCATAACTTAATCTTGGTTGCACGGGACACCAAGCGCTTAGATAAAATCTCAAAAGACCTTCAAGAAAAATACGGTGTACAGGTCGAGTTCATTCAAGCCGATCTATCAAAAGATCAAGACATCACTAAAATTGAAGATGTACTCAAAAACGATGCTGATATTGAAATTTTGGTAAATAACGCTGGGATTGCACTGAACGGAAACTTTTTAACTCAAGATATTAAAGACATTGAAAAACTTATAACTTTAAATATGACCGCAGTTGTTCGGTTGTCTCATGCAATTTCGCAACCTCTTCTACGCAAAGGGAAAGGCGCGATTATTAATTTAGGTTCAGTGCTTGGATTAGCTCCTGAACTTGGTTCGACCATTTATGGCGCAAGTAAATCTTTCATCCAATTTTTTAGCCAAGGTTTATATTTAGAATTAAAAGATCATGGCGTGCATGTTCAAGCCGTATTGCCATCTGCAACTAAAACCGAAATTTGGGAACGTTCTGGCATCGACTTAAGCCAAGTCCCACCATTAATGGATGTCAATGATTTGGTCGATGCGGCTCTGATTGGTTTTGATCGTAAAGAAACGATTACAATTCCTGTGCTGAAAGACGAAAATCAATGGAATAATTTTGAAAAATCACGTATCACATTACTACCAAACTTTTCTTCGGCTGATGTAGCCCAACGTTATAAAACTAACTAATACTGCTACCCAATTCTCAAGTAGGAAAATCTTATGAATGTTATTGATGCCATCCGTAACCGCCGTGCAGTTAAACGCTTTGACCCTGCATTTCAACTTTCTGACGATAATAAAAAACAGTTATTACAAGAAGTTTTAGCAAATGCTCCAAGTGCGTTTAATTTGCAGCACTGGCGCCCTGTTGTGATTGAAGATGCTGAGTTAAGACAACAAATTCGCACCATTGCATGGGATCAACCACAAGTTACCGAGGCTTCTTTACTGATTGTGTTATGCGCAAAAGTAAGCTCGTGGGAAGCCGATGCTAAACGCGTGTGGGATGGCGCGACTCCAGAAGTGCAAAATATTATGGTAGGTGCGATTGATCAATATTATCGTGACCGCCCGCAAACTCAACGTGATGAAGTGATGCGTAGTGCGGGTATTTTTGCTCAAACCTTGATGCTTCTTGCTCAAGAGCATGGTTTAGACAGTTGCCCAATGGATGGTTTTGACTTTGACGCAATGGCAAAGCTGATTAACTTACCTGAAGATCATGTGGTGTGTTTAATGATTGCAGTTGGTAAGTCAGCATCTCAGCCTTACCCGCGTGTGGGCAAACTTCCTTACGACGATGTCATTATTCAAAATACATTCTAAGTTTTTAAATTTTAGGCCCTCATACCATTTACAACGTGAGGGCCTAAAACTGTTAATGACATTCTGTCTTGTGAAACTATTTTCCTGCTGAGCTATTTAATCTATTCGTTAAACGACGAACTAAAAGAAAAAATAAAGGCACAAAGAAAATAGAAAGTAGAGTTCCCGAAATCATTCCACCAGTGACGGCGATACCAATTTCTTTTCGGCTCACAGCTCCTGCTCCTGTAGATACAGCCAATGGTAGAACACCTGCAACAAAAGCCAGAGATGTCATAATAATTGGCCGTAATCGCTGACCCGCACCTTCAATAATGGCGTCCATTAATGCCTGACCAGCCTCCAATTTGGCTGCCGCAAATTCAACAATCAAAATAGCATTTTTGGCAGAAAGTCCAATCGTGGTAAGCATAGCGACCTGAAAGTAAATATCGTTAACAAAACCTGCCAGACTTGCCGCAACTACAGCGCCAATAAGACCTAAAGGAATAACCAACATGACAGAAACAGGAATAGACCAGCTTTCATAAAGTGCTGCCAAACATAAAAAGATAAAGATGATTGAAGCCAAATATAACCAGATCGTTTGGCCACCCGCTAACTTCTCTTGATAAGACAATCCACTCCACTGAAGATTAAAGCCTTGTTGCTGGTCAACTAACTGCTGCATTTTATCCATAGCCCCGCCAGAACTTTCACCTGTTGCAGCAGAGCCTTGAAGTTGGACGGCTGAAAGACCATTAAAGCGTTGCAGCATTTGAGGCCCCATTTGCCATTTCACAGAAGAGAAACTAGAAAATGGTGTCATTTGACCAGTAGCGCCACGAACATACCACTGCCCAATATCTTGAGGTAAAGAACGATAGTTCGCTTCGCCTTGTAAATAAACTCGCTTAACACGTCCCCTATCAATAAAGTCATTAATATAAGATCCGCCCCAAGCAGAAGATAATGTATTACTGATATCAGCTTGGGCTAAACCAAGAGCGCTGGCTTTTCGTTGATCGATATCGACTTGTAACTGGGCTTTATCTTCTAAGCTATTCAAACGTACTGCTGCTAGGCCAGAATCAGCATTTGCTGCTTTTAACACATTATTTTGTGCAGCAATTAAAGCATCTCGTCCTTTATTTTCAGCATCTTGCAACCAAAGTTCAAAACCACTTGATTGCCCAAGGCCTCTTACAGCAGCGGGTGAAAGTACCTGAACACGTGCGTTACGCAGTGACTTAAAATGTGCATTTGCACGAGCAATCACAGCTTCGGCTGTATTTTCACTACCTTCTCGGTCATCCCAATGTTTGAGTCCAGCAAATGCCATTCCCACATTTTGCCCACTGCCTGCATTATTTCTACCCATCACCATGAAAATCACATTGAGATTATTCTTTTCTTTCGTCAAAAAGTAATCTGCAATCTGATTACCAACCCTTTCTGTTTCAGCTAATGTCGTGCCTACAGGCGTACTAAATTGAACCATAACCGAGCCTTGGTCTTCTTGGGGTAAAAACCCCGTATTCATACGCGTATATTGCCAACCTAACAAAGCTGTAATACCCACGAATATGATCATAAATATTTTGGGTTTACCTAAAACAGCAACTAGCTTTGTACGGTAGCCTGATTGACCTTGCTCTACTTTACGGTTGAACCAAGTAAAAAATTTTCTCTGCTTATGCTTTTCATTTGCAGGTTTGAGTAATGTTGCACATAGCGCAGGTGAAAGTGTTAAAGCAACAATTGCAGAAAGTACCATAGCCGATACGAGCGTTACCGAAAACTGGCGATAGATAATCCCGACGGAACCACCAAAAAATGCCATAGGTAAAAATACCGCTGCGAGTACCATGGCAATACCCACGAGCGCACCAGATATTTCTTGCATGGAAATTAGGGTGGCTTGCCGAGCATCAACATTTTGCTCATGCATAACCCGCTCGACATTTTCTACAACGACAATCGCGTCATCTACCAGTAAACCAATTGCGAGTACCATCGCAAACAAAGTCAGTGTATTAATGCTATAGCCAAGTATGCTCAACACACCAAATGTTCCTAACAATACAACTGGGACTGCAATTGCCGGAATTAAAGTCGCACGCCAGCTCTGCAAAAATAAGAACATGACAATAATCACGAGAACAATTGCTTCAGCTAAAGTTTTAATCACTCCATTTACAGAAGCTTCTACAAATGGAGTACTGTCGCGTGGGTATGCAACTTTTAAACCCGCTGGCATAGAGGCAGTTAATCGTGTGACCTCGGCTTTAACTCGTTCAGCGGTTTCTAATGCATTGGCACCAGATGCAAGCTGAATAGACATACCCGAAGCTGGCTTTCCATTCAGACGTGTAGACGTCTGATAACTCTCTGCACCCCGCTCGACTCGGGCAACATCTTTAAGTAATACAACCGCACCATTTGTTTCTGTCCGCAAAATAATATTTTCAAATTGGCTCACGGTTTGTAGCCGAGATAATGCTGTTACTGTTGCATTTAGAGCCTGCCCATCACGCGTGGGTAATGCGCCCAATTCTCCTGCTGTAATTTGAGTGTTTTGTGCTTCAATTGCGGTTCTAACGTCTGATGGCATTAATCCATAACTGTTTAATTTATGAGGATCAAGCCAGATACGCATTGCATATTGAGCACCAAATACGGTGATTTCACCTACTCCATCGACCCGACTTAATGGGTCTTGAAGTGTGCTCACCATATAGTCAGATATGTCGACAGAAGATCTAGTCCCACTTTCATCGTAAAGCGCAAAGACCAGTAAACTATCACCCTGTGATTTTGTTACAGTGATCCCTTGCTGCTGAACCTCTTGAGGCAATCGACTCAGTGCCTGATTCACAGCATTTTGCACCTGTACCTGCGCAGTGTCAGGATTGGTATTTTGATCGAAACTAAGACTTATCCGTGCTTGTCCTGCCGAACTACTACTCGATGAAAAATAAAGGAGACCATCAATACCCTTAATTTGTTGCTCCAAAATCTGGGTGACACTGTCTTCAACAGTTTTGGCCGATGCTCCCGGGTAATTCGCAGTGACATTTACACCCGGTGGTGCAATGTCAGGATATTGCTCAATGGGTAACGTTAAAATCGAAATCGTCCCCAATGCCATAATACAAATAGAGAGGACCCAAGCAAAAATAGGTCGTGCAATAAAAAAACTCGACAACATAGGGAATCCTCAGCTCATTGGGGTAGGATCAATCGTCATGCCGGCACTTAAACCTTGCAGACCATCAACAATGACTTGATCTCCCGCCTTCAAGCCAGAGGTCACTAACCAACGATTATCAATCGCACTCCCTAAAGTAGTTTTTCGTTGTTCGGCTTTATTATCTTTTCCAACAACCCAAACAAGTGCATTTCCTTCTGCATCTCGGAACAGCGCACCTTGAGGAATTAAGATGCTGTTAGGACGTGTGCCCGTTCCAAGTTCCGCCCGTACATATATTCCCGGTAATAAAGCATTATTCGGGTTAGAAAACGCAGCACGTAACGTGACACTTCCAGTGGCTTCATCTACTGCAATATCACTAAATTTAAACGTTCCTTGTTCCGCATAGTTCGTGCCATTTTCAAGCTTCAAACGTACTGAAAGTTCATTCGGTTTTATTCCATTTTCAGTAAGCTGTTTGCGCAGCGCCATATATTCATCACTCGACTGGGTTAAATCGACATACATCGGGTCAAGTTTTTGAATCGTTGCTAAAGGATCTGTTTGAGCCGAAGTGACTAAAGCTCCACGTGTAATCGAAGAACGCCCTATCCGTCCTGAAATAGGCGCAGTAACTTGTGTATAACGTAAATTGGTTCGTGCCATTTTCAGTAGGGCTTCATTTACTGTCACGGTGGCTTTTGCTTGTTCATATGCACTTCGAGCATTATCAAGCTCTTGCTGACTCACGCCATTTACTTTAATTAATTCTTTATAGCGCTCAGCTTGTAAACGAGTCGAATTGACTGTTGCTTTAGCAAGTGCAAGGTTACCAGCGGCCTCGTCAACGCTATCCCGATAAAGTGAAGAATCAATTTTATAAAGGGGTTGCCCCTTATTCACCTGAGAGCCTTCTTTAAACAATTGCTCGACAACCACGCCATTTACTTGTGGCCGCACTTGAGAAATCTCAGAGGCAACTGTTCTTCCAGCCAATTGATAAGTAGATTCAATCGTCTCTGGTTTTATAGTGATAATGCCCACCTGTTGAATATTTTTGGTCGCAGGCTGGTCAGCATCACAGCCATTCAAGAAAAGCAACAAAGGCAATAAACACAAAGTATTACGATGAAAAAAATTAAAAACAAGCATATCTGGGACCCCAGACTTATAGACAATTTATTTACTTTACTGTAAAGTAAATAAATAAGATGTGCAAGAAATCCTCATATGTTAAAAAAATCTCCAGGTCGCCCTTCTCGAATTCGCCCTACTATCCTTGCAGCAGCACGTGCACTATTTCTTGAGCATGGATTAGAAGTTCGTTTAGAAGCTATTGCAGCTAAAGCCGGAACAAATCGACAAACTTTATATAACCATTTCCCAACTAAGACGGCTCTACTTATTGAAGTTTTTGATCATTTAAAAACAGAAATGGAAGTGCCTTTTGTTGAACAACATGAATTAAAAAATAAGCGCCTAGATCAATTACTCTTAGAAATTGGGCAGGCTGTACAAAATCATTTTTATAATATTGACGTCATTCGTCTGCAAAGATTGCTGATTATTGCATTAGTTGAAATGAAGGAAATTCTTCCAAAAATTCAACAGCGTACTCAAGGAAATATTAAAAGATCGTTAACCGATATCCTTGCAACAGCACACAATGCAGGCATTGTTAAAATTGATCAGCCAGAGGAAGCAACAAAAGCATTCCTCGGTGCTGTAATGGGATATGCATATCCTGCTACGCTGATTAGCGGAAACATTCCGACTCCTCAAGAGCTACAGCAGTTAAATGCAGAGGTTTGCCGAACCTTTTTAAAAGCATGGCAATATAAAGAATAGATTTTATAAAAAGCCCTTTGATAAGAAGGGCTTTTCTATGAAATAGCTAAACTTGAAAACGATGAACGATACATATTACGCCGCTTTAAACTGCTTCAAAAAACATTCTAATATCATCTCTCTATTCCCTACTTGACCCGAGCTTAAAAGCTGAATAATCACACCTTCAATCATATATAAAAATAGTTTGGCATCCTGAAAGGAAACATCGGTTTTTAGTTTTATAAGTTGGCTATAGATTTCATTCAGTAACCACGTTCTATACCTCACTGCGATTTGATAGGCTTTGGGATAGGTCAGCTTCGTTTCAAAAATGGCTTTAAATAATAGGTAGTACAACCCTTCTAAACCGGTATGTAAGAAATAAAGGTTTTTGAGTTTATCAATCACGCCCGCGTCGTGGTCGTAGTCAGCAATTGAAACTACTTTTTCTTTTAAGCGTTCTTTTTGCACAGTCATACAGATTTCGATAAACCGCTCTTTAGAGTGAAAATAATGATAAAAAGTCGCTTTTGGAATTTGAGATTCTTTCACGATTCTGTCTATTCCCACAGTGTGAAATCCGTGGTTGTGAAACAGATTAATCGATTTATTTACGACTTGTATGGCACGTGGGGAGATCACTAAATGTCGCATAGTTTTACCGTTATAAAATTCTTGTTGTAGATAAGCGAGATACTTTTTTGGGAGAAAAAAAGGCATAGCAAAGCCGTAAAGACTGTGCGTGGCACATCTCAAGTTTTATTGTTGATTAAGTTTTTTGGTCGTGACGATTTAAAGCCTGAAAAGCCCAAGGGCCATCAAACTGCTTTAAAAGTTTAAGTTGTGTCGATATAGACTTTGGCAAAGGCTGCCAAGAAATTAAGAATGTGCAAAGCCAACTCCTTTTTATTGGGAGTTCCGCCAGACATGAATAGGAATTATGGTGGCAGAACGAAAGGGGGTTAGCAGACTGGCTCAAGACCCAGCACACCCGAAGGTGTCCCCCTTCCGTCCTACCGCAACAAAAGGGAGACGAACGAGTTCACATTAAAAAAACGAGTTTTTTCAATGCTCTTGAGTACGGTCTGCTAAAACCGACTGGCAATGTAGGCCAGCAGGCAAAGGATAGTGCTCCGCCCTTTTGCAGTCAAGCACACAAAATGACATTTGTTTTAAATTAGATCATTAAAAAGTAAGGATAAATAATGAGTGAGTTATTGTTAATGAGGGGTTTATAAAGGAGAGAAAAACAATCTTAGGAGGCTATTCAACTCATTTAGGATAGAAACAGAGTCTTGAAAAAGAGTATATTCTAATATTCCTAATAGATATCTACAGGAACTTATAGATATGAGTAAAGCTACATATCTAATTTATTTTAAGAAAAAATAGGATTAATTATGAAACCTGAAGATTTTATTAATAAACTTAAAGATAGTGTTCTTGATGATTCTATGAAATTTTATATAGAAACACTCAACACTAAAGACATACCAGATAATACAATTCAATATTGGAAAGATGCTTTAAATCTATTTAAAAAATTAGAGGAAAAAGAACAAAAAATTCTATTGTCAATTATTCAGCAGACTATTATTGATACAACGAGTACAATTTTAGGAATTATAGATGGATCTACTTCTTTAGATAAAGAACAGGGTAACCTTTGTTTAAAATACATAGATGAAAATGATAAAGAAGTAGTTATAGGAAGTAATTTATTAGCAGACTTTTGTACTCTACTCGACCAAGAAAATAAAAATTAGTTTCAATATATTCCTAGTGTAAAATGCAATATGATGATAAAAAAATTATAGTAAATTTTATATATAGTTTTCAAACAAATAATAGGATTTTTAAAAATGAAAACAATAAATCATCTTCTTAATATTTTAGTTAACATCCTATTAGTTCTATTAACTTATTTTTATCTAAAAATTCATTACTATTACTACAATCTGAGCGAATAGGACTGGAGTGATGATAGGTATATTCTATCATTACTATTTATATATATAATTTTCTTTATATCTATCACCTCATTATTTTTATATAGCATTTACAAGATAAAAAAATACAAATACATTAGATGGACTATATACCTTATCTAATTTTCATCCATAGCGAGTGTTTTTATTAAATATCTACCCCAAAAATATATTTAATGGTAAAATATTTTTTTAAAATCAATATAGGTTGTAAATTTCACTATTAAATAATTAATTCAGAAAAAATTATTTTACAACTTAAAAGCAGGAATTTAAATGTTAAATACAATTTTATTTAGTATTATATTAGGAGTGTTCAATTCTTTATTCTCAATTTTTCTTACAGAAAAAATAACAAATATATTTTTTAAGAAAAAAGAATTTTCTGAAAACTACATAATGTTTTCAAAAGTATTCTATATTTTTTTATTTATGGGTTGCTCAATTATTTCCTCTATTTTTATAGGAAAAAGCTACTCAATTTATTTTGAAGAAAGCTTAAGACATATTTTTATAAAAGGGTACTTCTCAACCTATTTTATAATTTTTTTCATGTTTGCTTTTCGGAAAGGTACTTAATATTTTCTGATAATAAGTTTTAGTAAAAACCCAATTAGCAGTAAATAAGAATGTATAAATTATTTTATTTGATTCCGAATTTAGAAATAGAGTACTCAATAGACTAATAAATACTGCCTCATTAGATAGCGAGGCAGCATTTGGATATAGGATCTATTTTAAAGAGGTGTTCCACAAATATCTGTGGTGCCTGTTGGATAAGTAAATTGTAGTTTTGAATGATCAGATACTATTTCATATGATATTTCTTTACCTAAAGCACTAGAGTTGGAAGCATAAAATCCCTCTTCAATTGCAATAGCAAATTTCATTTTGCTTAAGGGAGTTGTATAACTCCATGTGTATCCCCTATCTACGCCATTTACAATATAGCCAATTTTCTTGCTGATTTGATTGTAATAAATCCCAACTCTCACTGTTTCATTTGCTAAAACTTCATTTTGTGTCTGAGTCGGGGTTATGTTTCCAGAAATAGAACTCATAAATATATTTTGCTGTGAACCATATGCACTTCCAAAACTTGGTGCGGCAAAAACAATACCATCAAAATTACTTGTTCCTGTGATAAACCCTGAAGCTAGTTCATTTGAATTTAGATTTATTGGTTTTTTGAAAATATATTCAAAAGCAATCACATTAGACTGAGCAATATTGGTATCAGATTTAGTTTTTATGAGTGTTCCTATGTTTATATTAGCCAAAGCCTTAGTTAACACTTTCTGCCCAGTTATTGTTATATAGTTGCTTGGATTTGGTGTCCCTTCTGGTGTTTGTGAAGCGCTTGGATCAATCTCTAGATCACCAATTTTACATTCAGCCCAGCTCTGTACACTGACAATTAATAAGCTAAGAATCAATATATTTTTTTTCATTATTTCACCTTAATTTTATTGTGATTTTTGATTGTATGGTAAAAATTTAAGGTTTAAAAATTTTTCAGATAAAGAGACAATAGATTAAACTCTATAGTAATTTATTAGATAGATGTTGTTCTAAAATCAAAATAATAGCTATTAAATAAAAATAAGATTACTTACCAAAGATCAGCAATATTTATTTATGAAACTAAAAATTTATTAAAACTACATCTGTAACTCTTCTAGTACTATTTTTAATGTCTTAACGGCTGAAGCCCTAAATATAGTATTACCATCCATAGACTTATTTTTATCTGTCCATGCTATTGCTGCAAGACATTGAATACCGACATAGCATAAGAACTCCCTTTGAGGAACTTCTTCTCCATAAGTCATTTCCCAACCTCGTAGAAATGAATTTCTTAATTCTAAATCAGAGAAATCTATATCTACCCAAACCATCTTCGCTAGATCATAAACCGCATCTCCAATACGAGCAGCCTCAAAATCTAAAACACCAGAGATTTTATTATTGCTAGCTGCAAGAAGGTTCCGACCAATATAGTCACAATGCAAAAGACTTAACTGCTTTGGTTCTCGTAAATCTTTGCAATATGAAAGCAATACATTCAATTCATAACTAAATTCTTGATAGTCAGCTTTTGAGGGATCAATACGGGACATCCACTTTGATGTCATTAATTTTAGATGTTCGCTCCATAAAGTTGGATCTTCAGAAGAATTATCTCGTCCCTTCCAGAAATTCATCTCAAGTAAACGACAAGAATTAATCGCTCGATGAAAAATTCCTAGAGATGATCCAGCGGATTTTAACAATAATAATTTTTCTGTTCTCGAGCAATTTTTTAAAATATTGTTTACTGACTGTCCTTCTAAAGCACTCATTACAACAATAGAATAATTTTCCCATTCAAATTTATTTAATAATTTTGGGCCTAGGGAAAATGCCTTAAGCTCATTCAATATTTCACAATATCTATCATTATCTACTTTTCGTGTATACGCCTTTACAAAGACCTCTCCTTGAGTAGTTTGTGCTTTGTATACAGTAGCTCCATCTCTGTGAGTAACTAAACTCAATTTTTCTGCTTGAATTCGTTTAAGTAAGCCATCTAAATTTTTCATAATATTTTATTAAAAATATAAAGTTATAAACTCCATTCATTATATGATAATGAATACATGAGAGGCCCTGTTTTATAAGGACTATTAGAACTTCGAAAGCTCTAAATAAACAAAAGCTAAGCCATATTTCATATAAACTGTATTTGTATTTCAGGAAAATTTTAAATTATAAAGATAAGGTCAAAGTAGGTGAAGATAATCTTATTCGTATTGAGTAGTGTACTTGTAGCACTTACAGCTATTTATTTCATTAATAAAAAAGAATCTGAGATATCTCCAAAAGAATTTGTTCTCAATTGGGGAGAAAGAATGAAAAACTCACCCAATGGTGGCCCAGGAAGAAATTGCTTCCCTACCGCTTACTCAGTAATTCGATACCCTGAATTAAAAGAAGAATTATTAGAAGCTAGAAAACTTAATATGTTTCATGAAGATCAATCAGGATATGGACTTTTACAGATTCCTTTAAAAAATTGTTTTAGTGAAGCAAAGCTTGTTGAACTAAAATTTGATAAATCTAGAAATATGGCTTGGGCTGTCTATCGCTGTGAGAAAGATGGAATGGGGCTAGAAGTAAAATTATCTAGCTATGAGGACTGGTGTAGCTATACTACTTATTTAACAAAATGGAATTTTCCTATAGGAAAATATACTCCTATTTCTATGCCTTAGAATTTTTTTTATCCAGCCATTTGTTATAATTCCACCACTAATACAAGATAAAATATAACGATATGTAGGAGAGTGTTTTCTCCTACACGCTATAAACAATAAAATTTAATGAGAAGTTATGGATAACTAGAAGCATATCATCACCGCCTTTGTTATGACGATTGTTGCAACCATATTAATCCCTTTACTTTCAAGGTTTAACTCCCTAAAACTTTCTTTAGCTTGTTTCTTGCTTTCCAGTTTAGGCTTTGGTGTAGCAGCTACCTATGGCCGTAAATCTAATAATTGAGGAATAGATGGTGATTGGGGAGCACATGGCTTATGGAAGATAGAATCTTTCATTACAATTTGAGCTTATTTCATAGTCTGACTACTCTTAGAAATTAAACTCCCTTAAGGAAGCTGGATCATATTTTTCTAATAATTTTCCAATTCATGCTCTAAATCATTTAGTACCTGTCCTATCTATTTAGTTATGCCATTGTTTGAAGGACGGTAAATCAAAACAGCCTATTGATGATAGGCTGTTTTTTAAGCTAGAGAGATTTTTTATCAGGTGCAGTATGTTAATTTTAGAAATAGTTTGACAAGCGATTTCTAATAATCTTTGATTGTCTCTTTTGAAGAAAAATTAAAAATCTCCAATAACATAGACCAGGAAATAATATAAAAATAATAAAAGATATATCGGTGTACATCATCCACCATTTTAGAGGTGCTTCTCCCTCCATAGATTCCATATAATTTATTTTTGGAGAAATTTCTCCTGTACAAAACCATCCTAAGAAAAAGAAAAATAGCGAGGTTATAACTATCGAACTAATACAGATAGTCCACACATTAAGATAATTATAATGATTTAAAAGAATGGAAAAAACAAAGCTAAAAGGTACAGTCAAAATACAATAAGTTAGATAAACAAGGCTATAACTTACAATACCAAGAAAAAAAGCAAAAATGTGATCTAAGTTAAACTTGACTATATCCACATTCATGAATTTAAAAAAGAAATGCCATAAAAGTAATGGCAATGGAGTAAGCAATAAAGCTTTTTTAATTTGTTCACTTGAGTATTTCATTAACTTGATATTCTTATATATTCAACTATCATATTGCTATTATATATATTAATATAAAAAGTTAGCATCAATAATTTCACGCTTACGCAGTTATTTTTACCTATACTGGCCTATCCTTATATGTAATAGTTGGCATAAATTTGATTTATCACGTTCATTATCTACAAATGAAGAGTGTGATGAGATCCTAAAGAAATATAATCAAAAATAGAAATATGAATGACTGTATCCTACATAAATTTTCGAAAATGATTAGAATTGTATAAGGATATATTAAATTTTTTCATCGTAGAGCACATTTATTTAATATAATCTGTTTTATAAATAAAAAATAAATTCCAATTAAATAGTTATTTAAATAAACTATTGTATAGAGTTATAGATTAGCTTTTAATCGGCTCTATTCTCTAAAGTGATAAAATTTAATTTTCAGGTTCAACTTTTATGCACCAACAAAAAAAAGCTAGGCTTTTATGAACTAAATAATCTGATAAAATTTATTTTCTTGTATCTATAGTTAAATTTTTAAAGGACTTCATGAAAATTATACTTATTCTAATACTATGTACTGCTATATTCAGATGTACTGATTCATCAAAAACAGCATCTCAACATTCATCTGAAAAATCTAATATCAAATATTATAAAGACATATCGAAACAAGGGGATTTAGTCATTTGGGGTATTTCTTCGGATTTAACTATAAAAACAGTTGTAGGAGATAAAAATAATATTGCGCAAGGTACTGTTTTGAAGAGCCCTTTTCTTGGTCAGTTTCCTATTAATTTTACTCCTAAAATAAAAACTCAAAGTAAAAATAATACAATCGAAAATGTTACAGATCCTGAAAACCCTATGCAGTTTAACTTACTTTTGAATAATGCTAAAAATATAGAAATTAATAATTTCTATGATATAAGTCATCAAAACCAAGTAAAAGTATTAGTAAAAAATTTTAGTACAGCTGATCCAATATATTTGAGATATAAAAAAACACCACGAGAGTGGATAAATTATTTTACATCTCAAGAAGTTATTAAAGATGAAGATTTATTCAAAAAATTTGACTTAGAATGTTACTCACTTAAGAATTTGAAAGCTCATATTTCTCGTTTTTATCATTGTATAGGAAATGCATCAGACCCCTACCATTCTGAATTTTTAATGACAATTGCTAAACAACATGAGAGAAATAATCAAATTGTTGTGACTACAGAAGTTGAAACACCTCTATATCCAAATATAAGTATAAGATGGACAATACCTTACGAATCATTAAAAGATTGGAAAAAGGTAGATAAAAATATCTGGCGTTTATTAAAAGCTTGGAATGTGCATAAATGAACTGACTCCTAATTTTTACTAGATACAACCCAATTTAACATTTAGGTAAAAATTTTACTTGAGCTTAGAGCAAACTCCAACCTTAGAATCATTATAGTATTTAGCAATAAAGGTACTATTTGATGAAAGTAGTTTTCACTATCGTTGTATTTTCTGTGTTCATTCTTTTATTTCATCATAAAAGAATCGAAACAAAGATTGTTATAAATCAACCAATAAATTATGTTTGGGAAGCTTTCACATGCACATCATCGTATCTGAAATGGAATACTTTATTTGGTATTGATAGATTTCCCACCCATGTAGGTCAACAAATTAGTGTAGATTTATATGATGAAAATAAGAAAGTGCAATTTACAATGCGACCAGTAATAAAAAAACTTGAGAAATATCACTTAGAGTGGGAAGGTAAATTATATATAAATGGATTGTTTAATGGTCGACATCAATTTATTTTAACTAAAATTGATGCCAATACAACTCAATTAGTTCAAGCGGAAGATTTTAATGGGCTGCTTGTACCTATTTTAAATTACTTTGTTATTCAGCCTACAAAGTTCAATTTTGATAGAATGAATAAGTCTTTCAAAAAATATATTGAAGATCAGAATGTTAAAAAAGATATCTGTAAAATATCCTAGGTAAAACAATAAAGGTTGTTGAATGAATATTAGTCAATTTTCAAAAAAATATGTTCTATCGTTAGATACTTTACGCTTTTATGAAAAATGTGAAGTATTGATTCCCGATCGATTAACAAATGGATATAGACATTATCAGGAAATACATGAACAAAAAGTTAAGTTAATTATATGCTTAAAAAATATTGGGTTTACGCTTGAAGAGATTAAACAACTCATTGAACTTGAGACAAAGCCTCCTTCTGAAGAATGCAACATTATTTCCAATCAATTGATTGATAAAAAAATAGAGGTGATTAGTCAGCAAATTAAGTTGTTAGAATACGGAAAAGATACTCTTCAAGATGTTAAAAAGCATATTAAAGATAATTCTTTTGTTAAAAATCAGGACATAATTCAAGAGATGATTGAAAACCTGTATAAGCTTTCAAGAAATCAAACTTAAAAATACTCTTAAAATTTTCATTTTTATATGTAGACTTATCTCTATAGATAGTCAACTCTTTTCGTATAAGGGGTATTATCTTAATTTTAGGAAGAATATTTAGTCTTGTAATTTTTCATAATCATGTAAAAAGTAAATAAAACACTTATCCAAAGTAAATAATCAATAAAAAAATTGAGAAAAACAAACTGATCCATGCCAATAAGAATAAATATAGGATCGATACTTATACTACCAACCGGAGAAGTTTCACCATCTATTAAGAATTGTAAAGGAAATCCCCCAGCCATGACTTTGACTTTTTCAAGCTTATCTACGACTATGCGGTCAACTAATATATATTTTTGATATAGTAAAGACATATAAGTCAAAATAATTGCTAAGCAATTAAAATATAATATTTTTATCATGAATTATTATCCAAAACATCAATGCCGCAAAAAAATCA
Organism: Acinetobacter sp. IRS14; assembly: GCF_034650275.1. Classification (NCBI taxonomy): domain Bacteria; kingdom Pseudomonadati; phylum Pseudomonadota; class Gammaproteobacteria; order Moraxellales; family Moraxellaceae; genus Acinetobacter; species Acinetobacter sp. IRS14. The sequence continues at coordinate 8,068 of NZ_JAOVFN010000010.1, read as the reverse complement.
ATGGTAAAAGAGACAGTAATAAGGCTTTTATTATTTTTTCTTTTGAGTATTCCATTAACTTAACATGATCATTTATTCAACAGTTAAATTATTTCCACTAAATATATAAATTATTGGAAAGAGCTATATGAAATTCTAACTTTAATTTAATCATTGAAAAAATAAAGGTCACCCTCTCCTAAAAAATATAAAAAATCATAATATTAAAAAAAATATTGATTTTTCAAAAGATACAGACTAGTCTGTAGCTGTTTTTTTGACCACAATAAATTAGCCATGAATCAAATAGTTAAGAACTTAGAAACGTATCATCTTCATCTTTCTTCCGAGGTTTCTCATTTAATTAGTGAAATGTCATATGAGTTAGCATTATTAGGAGGTCCAGATTCTTTATATGTTCAAGAAAAGATTCCAGCTTTTAAGGAAATACTCAACGCAAAATTAAATTCATACGAAAAAAGTATTATAGAAAAATACATTCGTAGAGAAATACCTTACTTAGTACTTGAAGGTCTAAATATTAGAAAATTAGATCGTACTAAAATCGATATTACCCAATCAACTCATCTACCATCCCTTGAAATACTCGAAAAAGATATAGATATATTAACATTAGCTTCTTCTGAACAAATAATATTGGCACTTCTTGAGGAAGATGCTTTTGCATTTGATATTGATAATTTAGGTAAAATTGTTAGAGTTGTTGCAAACTTAAAAGGCGGTGGAATTACAAAGATCGAGAATGAAAATCCTGATAAAAGTTCACATTCAGGTATAGAGTTAACTGCACATACCGAAGCCCCATACCATACAGTTACAAAAGTTGTTAATAATCATTCACCAGCTCCTTCTTCCTTAATTTTAACAGGACGATGGAATCCTTTAAATGAACCTACTAGTTTAATTCCAATATCAAGAGTATTAAGTCAATTAACTCTTGAAGAAACACTGGCTTTAACAACAGAAAGCTTTAATTTTACAAGAAGTGAAACATTTAATGAGGGCCAAGGATCTGGAGGTGAAAATGTTTCTATCCTAGAAGTAGATAAATATGGCTATAAAGCCATGAAGTACAATTCGTATAGATTCACTCCGAATGAGAATGCCTCTATAAAAATTAAAAATGCTTTTTATAAATTTGAATCAATTGTTCGACAAAATAGTATTGTTGATTCAATTAATTTAAATCCTAATACAGTTTTAATTATTAATAATAGTCTGTGCTTGCATTGTCGAGATATTATTAAAGATAACCGAAGAACATTAGTTCGTTTATTTGGTTATAGAAAAAATCTTGATTATATTGTATTGCAAAAAAATCCTCTTATTGTTAAAGGCTAATAAATTGAATCTTGAACTCCTACTTATCTTAGGCTTAGTGGCTATGGTAGCAGGATTTATTGATGCTATTGCAGGTGGGGGTGGCTTAATAACTTTACCTGCACTGCTCTTATCAGGTGTCCCTCCTGTATCTGCAATAGCGACCAATAAATTACAAGCTGCTTCTGCTACACTTTCAGCAACTATTAGTTTTGCAAGAAAAGGACTAATCGAATGGCGTAAAGCAATCCCTATTGCTTGTATGTCTTTTTTAGGTGGAACACTAGGGGCACTTTCAGTTACCCTCATGCCTAAAAATGTACTTTTAACTATTGTTCCAATACTTTTAATTTTAGTAGCCTTATATTTTATTTTTTCTCCAAAACTAAGTGATGTAGATAAAAAACCACTTATTCCTTATTTTCTATTTGCACTTCTAGTAGCACCGTTACTAGGGTTTTATGATGGAGTTTTTGGTCCTGGAGTCGGTTCATTTTTCATCGTTGCCTTTGTACTATTATTAGGTTTTAAGTTGGTAAGTGCTTTATCTTATACCAAGTTAGCAAATGTGGCATGTAACCTTGGTTCTTTATCTATCTTTATCATTAAAGGATATGTGATTTTTCCAATAGCTTTAGTAATGGCTTGTGGAGCCTTTATTGGTGCTTCGATTGGAGCAAAATTTGCAGTAAGATTCGGATCAAGAGTAATTAAACCTTTGCTAATACTGATAAGTTTGTGTATGGCTCTAAAATTATTATTGGATCACAAAAATCCAATTTTTATATATTTTAGCCATTTCTTTTAATTTATTTAATTACATATTTTTATCTTAATAGTGTATTTTTTGATGGCTCTTACATGTGTTAAGAACTCGTCCTGAAACAAGATATACACTATAAAAAAAGCCCCTGATTGCACAGAGGCTTTTAGAATTTTCAAAAGCTCTAAATAAAAAAGCTAAGCCCCGATTACTGAGGCTTAGCTTTAAAATAATTTTAAATTAAAAAAATTACTTATTTGATGTCAGTAAACTCAGAAACAGGTTTGTTAACTTCAACTTTTGTACCCGCAAATTTTTCGCTCACAAACTTTTGTACTTTAGGTAAGTGGTAAAGTTCACCCAATTTCGTATAGATCGGGTCATTTTTATTCGCTTCAGCCACACCTAATAAGTTCACATAAAGCTTTGTAGACTGGTCAATAGGTTCACGGAAGATAGAATCTTTCAGTACGTTTAAACCGCCTTCAAGTGCTAATGTATTACCCAATACAATTGCATCTACGTCGTTTTTAACACGAACTGCTGTTGTCATTTGAATTGGTTTTAATTTTAAACCTTTAGGGTTTTCAGCGATGTCATTCGTTGTCCCTTTTACAGGGTCAAAGTCTGGTTTAAGTTTAATAAGTTTAGCAGACTGTAATAATGTTAATGCACGCGCTTCGTTAGCAGTATCGTTTGGAATCGCGATTGTAGCGCCTTGTGGGAACTCATCAACAGTTTTAACTTTATTTGCATAAAGACCCATTGGTTCCAAATAAGTTGTCGCAACAGCAGCAACTTTAGCTGTATTTGAAGCGTTGTAAGCTGCTAAATAGTTAAATGACTGGAACGCGTTTACATCTTGTTCGCCACTTGCTACAGATGTGTTCAACACAACGTAGTCAGTCAAGTTAGTCACTTCGAGTTTAATGCCCGCTTCTTTAGTTTCAGGAAGCGTTGCAACATATTTCCATACGTCAGTGTCTGAACCTGTTGAAACAAGTTTAATTGTGCGTACTGACTCAGTTTTGTCTTTAGCTGGTGCTGAATTTTCAGTTTGTGCAGGTTGTTTATTACATGCAGTCAGTGTGAGTACAGATGCACTGAACAGGACACTAAATAATTTTTTCATAGATACATCCTAAAATAGGAAATGCTTACTCTACAAAAGAGCGAGGCATTCCCAACCATTGGGTCGAAATGCAATATTTGGCTGGAAGTAATTCCAGATATATAAGGGTTTAGAAGCCTGAATTCAGCCTTATTTCTTCCTTGATCTTGCTCGCTGAACAACAGAATTATGTTTTGAATCAGTTTCTAAATATTGGATCATCATATATCAATAAGTGAATATTCTACAAATAACTTGTTCGATTTTGATATATATATGCGCTCTTGGTAAGGCACTGATAATAAAAAATATATTATATAAATAAAACAGTTTTGATTAAAATGTGTACTTGTTTGATTTATATGAAATTTTCAGGATTTGTTAGCAATATTTAAGCTAACTATGACTGTAATTTATGCCGTATGCATAAAAAAAGCCCCTGTTTTCACAAAGGCTTTTTAAATTAGTTAGTTAAGCCCAGTTTTAATTACTTATGAACCCAAGGCACAGCTGGTGAGCCAATCCACGCAGATTTAGCAGGAATATTTTCACCTTTCATCACCAAAGTTAAAGGTCCTAACACTGCATGATGGTTAACGTTGGCGTTATATAAAATAATACTACGTGAATTTACAACCACATCATTTCCAATATTGACTTGTCCAATTTTCATAATACGATCTTCAAACAAGTGGGTTTGTGGGCCTGAGAAGCTATTAAACTCTGCACGGTCACCAATGCTTACACAGTCGAACTCAGTGATATCAGCCGTATCCATGTAAACATCTTTACCAATTTGAACACCCAAAATACGTAAGAAGAATGGCAGCATTGGCGTTCCTCTTAAGTAGTTTAAGAAGTTAGGAATCGCAACTGATTCATATAAGCTGGTAATCCCTTCACTTAACCACACAAACATGGTCCACATTGGCGCTGAACGTGGTTGATAACGACCAATTAAAGTCCACTTCATCAATGCAACAATAATGAAACAGCCAACACCATAGAGTAAACCAGCAAGCGTTAAAGCCAATAAACCAGTTGGGATGTTGTATTTATTAATAACATCGATAACTTCAAGCACAATCATATAACCCACACCAATTGCGAGCGCGGCTGGCAATACAACGCGAAGTCCTTCAATAAAACCACGCATGAAACGGCGCTTGAAGCTTGGTTTAAACGTTAAGTGGTCAGGATATTTTTCAGCAGCTTCACGTGCAGGCAATAATAATGGCGGCGAACCAAACCAAGTTTGACCATCATACATTTCAAGGTTATCTGGTGTTTTTGACTGTACGCCAATTAAAACGTTATCTGGTAAAACAGTTCCATCAGCAATATAAGCACTGTTTCCGACAAAGCTACGGTTACCGATTTTGGTCGATTTTAATGTCATCCAACCGCCTTTGATCTCTTCATCACCCAACATTACCGCATCGGCAATAAAGCTTTCTTCTCCCAAAGTCAGCATTTCAGGAATAACACCATTTGCGGTAGAAATTTCGGTATTTTTACCTACTTTCGCCCCTAACATACGGAACCATGTAGGTGCATAAATCGTAGCAAACAGGCCGTGCAATGTTTGTAAGCTTGTTTCTAAAATTTGAGATGCAAACCATTTACGATAATAGGTGCTGCCATGAACAGCGTAGGTTCCAGTCTCAAGACGAGGCAATGCAATTTTGCGTATTGCTGAAGAAATGACAGCAGTAATCATCATCATCATTGCACTCGCTGGAATCGCTAAAGCAAAATAATAAAGTGCGATTTGCAGGTGGTTATTCGGATTGATATTAAATACGTTTACATCTAACCAATCGACCAAAAGGAAACTTGGGAAAATTGGAATAAAGAACAGACAAGCAATGATTAACGCACTAACACCATAATATCCATATTCAGCAATCTTACGAATAAACGATAATTTAGGACGTTCTGGCATTTTAGCGTGTTCATCTACATGCCCTATTTTCTTAGCTGGCGTACCATCCCAAATTTCTCCTGCCGGTACAACCGTGTCATATTCAATTGAAGTTAAAGCATTTACATGAGCTTGTTTTTCTAACACTGTATTTTCTTCTAATACAGCATATGACCCTACATAACTATCTTCTTTAAGATGAATTGAACCCAACACCAAATGTCCATGTTCGACTTTGGCATTTTCTAAATTCACTTGAGAGCCAATACTCACACCATCTTCAACAGTTAATAAAGATGGCATGCGAATATGAACTGAACTAATGGTGACATCATGTCCAATTTTTGCGCCGAGTGCTTTTAAATAGAGGTTAAGTAAAGTTGAACCTGACAATAAATAAACTGGTGAAATATTACTAATACGGTCTGCTAACCACCAACGGAAATACGTCATTCCCCAAAGTGGATAACGTCCTGCACCAATGCCCAGCATTAATAATCGTTTCACCGTAATTGAAAGTACAAAACTACTAATAATAACGCTGATATAAACCAATAGAGACAACGCGATTGCATATGGAATGCTGTCTCGAGTTCCACCTGTAAAATAGTGATAGGTAAAGAATGGTGCCAACCACTGCAAAATATTAATCGAAATTAAAACTGGAATGGTCGCAAGCTGCGCAATACCACATAACCATTTATAAGTTTGATTACGCGGGTTGTCTTGCCCAATCTGACTATCAAATAATGTTGGTTCTGGCTGTTCCAACATTAAAGCAGCAATTGCCCCCACTCTTCTCGCTTGATATAAGCTTTGAATTGTAAGATGGCTATATTCTTGATGTTCACGCAGGTTTGAAATTAAAACGGCTGCTAACAGCGAATGACCACCTAAATCATCAAAGAAATCCGAATCTAGTTTAATCGACATGTTCGGAAACAGGCGGTTCAAAATTTCAAATAAAATTTCTTCGGCTGGATTTTGCGGCTGATCAGATTCACTGCGGTCAATCACACTCGTAAGCGGTCTTACTTTTAACGCTTTACGGTCAATTTTTCCAGATAATAAACGCGGTACTTCTTCAATAATCTCAAAACGATTCGGCACCATATAAGGTGGTAAACGTTGAGCTAGAGTATGACGAAGTTGCTTAATTTCTATGGGCTGTTTGGCATCAAGCTCAGCTGCAATAAAAGCAATCAGCTGATCAATTCCGTCTTCTTGACGCAAAATTACCGCTGCGGTACCAATGCCGTCAATATCACAAAGCGCCGCTTCAATTTCACCGAGTTCAACACGGAAACCACGAATTTTCACCTGATCATCAGCACGACCTAAGCAATGGACTTGACCAAATTCATCAATTTTTGCCAAATCACCAGTACGGTAAAGTAACTCTTCATCCGCACTCATTGCCCAAGGGTTTTCAATAAACTTATCAGCCGTTAAATCAGGTCTGCCTAAATAACCTGGTGCCACACTCGGACCGAAAATACACAGCTCGCCTGTTTCACCTTGAGGCAATAATTCTCTTTCAGCATTAATGACCAACATGCCATAGTTTGGTAGAGGTTTACCAATCGTGACGGGTTTACCACGTTCTAACGACTCAAGGCTTGCAGTAACCGTAGTCTCAGTTGGGCCATAGGTATTAAACATTTGATGGTGAGGTAATGCCCAACGGTCCACCAGTGAGTCTGGACACATTTCCCCACCTAAGTTAATAATTCTTAAATTAGGTACATCTTCAGGGAACAAAGCCAGTAAGGTTGGAACAGCATGTAATACAGTAATTTGTTCCTGCTTTAATGTTTGGCATAAACGTTCAGGGTCACTGACAAGCGACTTAGGTGCAATCCACAAAGTTGCACCAACCAAATAAGACAGCCAGATTTCTTCAAATGACATATCAAAAGCGACAGAAAAGCCTTGATAGACTTTATCTTGCTCTTGAATATCTAAAATATTATTTTCACTACGCAGAAAGTGACAAATATTTTTTTGAGTAATTACAATCCCTTTCGGCTTCCCTGTTGAGCCTGACGTATAAATAATATACGCAGGTTGATCGGAGGTCGTTCTAGCTAAAGGAATATTTTCACTGAGTGGCTTTTGAAGTTCAGTATTTGTCCATTTTGTTTGTGGCACTTCAGCTAAGTGTTCATACCATTCATCGGTAGTAATCATCCCAACAGCTTCAGCATCTTCAAGACAAACCGCAATACGGTCGGCTGGCGTATCCATATCAAAAGGAAGCCAAGCTGCGCCACTCAAACAAATCGCCAATTGGGCTTTTAAAAGTTCAATACCACGAGGTACCCATAACCCAACAATATGACCTGGCTTTACCCCTCTTATCGTCAAATGTTGAGCCATAATTAAGGCTTGCTGATATAACTCCCCATACGTCAACGTTTTATTTGCTTCAATTAAAGCTGTTTTATCTGAGAGATTTTGAGCAGTTTGAATAAAAATATCCGCGAGTACTTCATCTTGCAAAAATTCGGGGTGAAATTTACCACGAATAATATTCTTCGAACTTGTTACGAATTGGTTCATTTTTTATAACTCACTTTAATTTTTTGATTTAACTAAAATAAAGTCACGTTTGAGTTTTTCTGACCTATTAAAGAAATCAATTGCTATGTAATAAATTAAAGAGTTGAACTTAAATGAAGATTAAAGTTTTTATTTTAAGAATGGAGAGTGAACTATTAAATGAGAAGAACAATCGATTTTTATTACTTATAAATCAAACTAAGATGACAATAAGAAAAAATATAAGCACATATTTTTATAAAAATTAAATAGCGTTATTCAAAATTGATATAAGCAGAGCAATAAAATAACAGGCATAAAAAAAAGCCCTCGTCATTAACAAGGGCTTTTTAAGAATTTGGCGGAAGCGGTGAGATTCGAACTCACGGAGGACTCACACCCTCGTCGG
>NZ_JAOVFN010000009.1:0-146062 GCF_034650275.1 Acinetobacter sp. IRS14 | reverse complement strand
CTGTTTTTACTCCAATGCATCCAAATTCTTTCAATAGATGCATAGTACGTTAAAAAATAGAATAGGTGAAACAGTATGTTTTTATAGATTTGATCGGTTTTTTAGATTTAATTATTATTTACTTAAATCAAAAAAAGCCAACCTGAACTCATCCAGCGCAAGTCGGCAAACTGGTTAAACTAGAGTAAGACTACACCAAATACCGCCCCAGCAATTAAGACATGCAAGGGATGAACTTTTTTAATTAAAGATAATAAAGTTGCAATGACGACCATAATGACAAGTAAAGTATTTATTGCCGCTGCCTCAGAAATAATCCACGCACTGGCAAGCACAGTTCCCACAGTGACAGGTTGTAAAGCAAGCTGTAAAACACGGCGCCATTTCTTATCTTTAAATTTTGACCAACCTCTCATTACAAACACAGTAATAATTGATGAAGGTAAAAATTTAGCAGTAGACGTTACCAGTAGACCTGACAACCCTGCTACATGCCATCCTACCAACGGTACAATCATCATGTTTGGACCGGGTGCTGCTTGAGCCATGGCAAATAATGCACTAAATTCTTGTGCCGTCATCCAATGATGAATATCAACCACTTGGCGTTGCATTTCAGGCAAAATTGTATTGCCGCCACCAAATGCAATAAGAGACAATTGAGTAAAAATGATGGCTAAAGTAAGTAGAACTGCGCCCATTACACACGTCTCCAAATAATAGTTGAATAAAGTGCCAACAAAATCAGCATGGTCAAAAGCAAGGAGATTTTTAGAAAAGCAATGCTAACAATTGCTGCCACAACAACACACATCGCTATTGGGTTACGTAATAAAGGCTTAAGCATTTTCAAACCTGTTGCCACCAAAAGCCCTGCCGCTGCTGCTCCCAGCCCTTCAAAAAGATGCTTAACCATAAGGTTATCTTGGAACTGCTCATAGACATAATGTAAAAGTACAACAATTATCGTAGGCGCAAGGATCAACCCAATCAGTGAACTCACCGCGCCACGGACACCGCGAAACTCCATGCCAATCGCTACAGATAAATTAATGATATTGCCGCCCGGTAAAAATTGACACAGACCCAGTAACTCAGTGAATTTTTCAGGACTTAGCCACTGCCTTTGCTCTACAACGACTTTACGCGCTAAAGGCAATACACCACCAAATCCGATTAAACCTAATGTTAAAAAACCTAAAAACAGTTCTGTGCAGGTCGGTACGGTCTCCTTCTGCACAGCAATCTCAACATGGTTCATTTTCGTTACTTTTCACTTTATCTGACCAAAATAGAATGCTACTTTTATGATATATCTACAAATGCTTTTATTTTCACTAACCATACCCTAAAGGTATTCCTATGCTAGATTTACATAAGCTTCATGCCTTTGTGGTGGTAGTAGAAGAAAAAAATATCACGCATGCAGCAAACCGATTATTTATTCAACAGCCGCCTTTGACGCGTTTACTCAAAAAGCTTGAAGAAGAACTCGGTACACAGTTACTTATTCGCCAGCCTCGTGGTATTGAACCCACAGAAGCGGGTTTAGCCTTATTTAAAGAAGCACAACTTTTATTAGAACATGCCAGACATATTCCAAAATTAGTCCAAGATGTTAGCCAAGGTAAAACTGGACAACTCAATATTGGTTTTACAAGTTCCGCAGGTTTGCATCCGCTCATTTCACTCGTATTACGGTCATATCGAGAAATATATCCAAAGGTACTAACCAAACTTGAAGAAGCAGGCAGCCAAAAACAATTAGATCGATTAATCTCAGAGAAACTTGATATCGCTTTTTTAAGAGCACCCATCAGCCGTGATATTGGGCTAAAGCATCTTCATATATTAGATGAGCCAATGGTAGTGGCATTACCAATGGGCCACCCACTTACACAAAAAGAAAAAATTAGCTCAAATGACTTATCAGATGAAAATTTTGTTTTATACCGTCGTTCTTCAGGACAAGGTTTATATGACAATATTTTATATAGCTGTTATCAAGCAGGCTTTAGTCCACGCATTATTCAGGAAGCACCTCGTCCTACTGCAACATTAAATTTAGTCGCTGCTGGAATTGGTATAACGATTGTGCCAGCCTCAATGCATAACTTTTGGGAACATGAAATTGTATATCGTGAGTTTGATGACTCTATAAAAATGAATGCGCCTATTTACTTGATTACACGTGAAAATGAAAATTCAGCGAAAGTTTCAAACTTTATTGAACTATTGCAAAAACTTTTGCCCACAATGGCCTGAGTGCAAAATCTAGGCAATAAAAAGTGCTCTAATGTGAGCACTTTTTATTATCATCAATCTACTATTTTTGATTAATTCGTTTAGATAATTCTTCTGCAGATTCTTTACGTTCCGAATAACGATCTGTCAGATATTGTTTTTGTCCACGTGTTAATAAAGTGAACTTATAGAGTTCCTCCATTACATCGACAATTCGATCATAGTAAGAGGATGGTTTCATACTTCCATCTTCTTCAAACTCTAAAAAAGCTTTAGCAACCGAAGACTGATTCGGGATCGTAATCATACGCATCCAGCGTCCTAAAATGCGCATTTGATTCACAGCATTGAAAGATTGAGAACCTCCACTAACCTGCATAACAGCTAATGTTTTACCTTGTGTTGCACGAATTGCTCCGCCAGCTAGGGGAATCCAATCAATCTGAGCTTTTAAAATCGAACTCATTGCACCATGACGTTCTGGTGAACACCACACCATACCTTCTGCCCAAGCTAAAAGCTCATGCAACTCTTGCACTTTCGGATGATCTGTTTCTGCATCCTCAGGTAAAGGTAAACCTTTAGGATGAAAGATTTTGACCTCCGCACCTAAATATTCAAGAATTCGTCCAGCCGTCAACACAGCAAAACGGCTATAAGAACGCTCACGATTAGAACCATATAGCAATAGAATGCGTGGTGGATGTTCAAGTTGCTGTGCTTGCACTTGTTCAAAGGTAGGCTTATCTAAAAGATTTAATGCCAAATTGGATAAATCATTGTTAAGACTGTTCATGTGAGAAATACTTTTTCTTGAGCCAAAGAGAAACTGAAACGAGTGAAATTAAAACCGGAACTTCAACCAATGGTCCTATCACTGTGGTAAATGCTACAGGTGACGCTAAACCAAATGTTGCAATCGCAACCGCTAAAGCTAACTCAAAGTTGTTGCCCGCAGCGGTAAAGGAAATGGCTGTGGTACGTGGATAGTTATTCCCCATACGTTTACTCATAAAGAAGCTAATGAAGAACATCACCACAAAGTAAATCGTCAGTGGGATTGCAATACGTAATACATCTAAAGGTAAGCTCACCACATCGCCACCTTTTAGGCTAAACATCGCCACAATGGTAAAAAGTAAAGCAATTAAACTAATCGGGCTGATTTTTGGTAAAAATTTAGTTTGATACCATTCCAAACCTTTCGACTTGACTAAAATCAAACGCGTCAAGAACCCCATTAAGAATGGAATACCTAAGTACACCAAAACCGCATGTGTAATAGTCCAAAAATTCACATCAATGACTTGCCCTGCCACGCCAAAATACGGCGGCAAAAAGGTTAAGAATAACCATGCATAAGTGCTAAAGAACAGAATTTGGAAAATGCTGTTAAAAGCAACCAACGCTGCGACATATTGGTTATCACCACAAGCCAAGCCATTCCAGACCAATACCATTGCAATACAACGTGCCAAGCCAATCAAAATAAGACCAGTCATATACTCTGGATAGCTATGTAAGAAAACAATCGCAAGGATAAACATTAATACTGGAGCAATAATCCAGTTCTGTACCAACGATAAAGTTAAGGTTTTCTTATCTTTAAATACTTCTGGTAACGCAGCATAATCTACCTTTGCTAAAGGCGGATACATCATTAAAATTAAGCCGATTGCGATTGGAATATTAACGTTATCCACACTCATTTGATTCAAAGAAACCGAGGCCTGAGGAAAAAAAACACCTATTGCCACACCTAAACCCATGGCAATAAAAATCCATAGCGTTAGGTTCCGATCTAAAAAAGAAAGCTTTTGCTTAGTCATCTCGGCTCTCTTACTCAATATTAGAGATTTTATTAATCTCAGCAATCAAATGTGACCGATTTAAATGTGCCACATCTAAAGCAAACAAGGCATCTAAACGACGATTAATATGATTCACTGTATCTTGAAAAGCTTTGAGTTTTTCTTCTTTTGGCAAATCAAGATGTGATGGGTCACTCAGTCCCCAATGTGCTTTGATTGCGCCACCTAAATAAAGTGGACATGCTTCTTGAGCAGCAGCATCACAAACTGTAATCACAACATCTGGTTGATATTGTTCACAGTCATCAATAGTTTTACTCCATAAGCCTTCTGTTGAAAGACCTAAATTTTCAAGCGTTTCGAGCGTGAGTGGATGTACCTGCCCTGATGGTTTACTGCCAGCACTGTAAGCTTTCCAACCTTTTGGTGCACGACTGTTAAATAAAACTTCTGACAAAATGCTACGGCAACTGTTTCCAGTGCATAAAAATAAAAATTTCATGTTTTTACTCACAATAAGTAGAAATTGACGAAAACTGTGAAGATGATTGATTCACTAAACTTTCATCTTGGTTTCCTATAATTTTCAAAACTTCAACGGCCCAACTTGGTAAATCAGGGTTGACACTGTAATACACCCATTGCCCTTGCCGCGTGTCTAGTAAAATACCGTGGGTACGCAGTAAAGCTAAATGTCTGGAAATTTTAGGTTGGCTCAAATCCAGTTGTTCAGTTAGCTCACAGACACAAATATTTTGTTTATTTAGAACTAATTTAAGAATTTTTAACCGAGTTTGGTCAGATAGACATTTAAAGAAATCGACTTGGTTGATCATATCTTCAACAGAATATATTCGTTATTGCAAATATACGGATATCCATATATAAATGCAATATCTTAATTCGACCCTGAATTTACCATGACTGAGCTAGTGAAGATTTACCATAACCCTGCTTGCGGAACCTCGCGAAATACATTGGCACTTATTCGTCATGCTGGGATTGAACCCAGTATTATTGAATATTTAAAAACACCACCGAGTAAAGATGAATTGATTCAACTCATTAAGGATTCAAACTTAACTGTACGTAAAGCCATTCGTAAAAATGTTGACCCATATAAAGATTTAGAGATAGAACAAGACAACTGGACCGATGAGCAGTTAATTGATTTTATGGTTCGGTACCCAATTTTAATTAATCGCCCATTCGTGGTTACACTAAAAGGCACACGACTTTGCCGCCCTTCTGAAGTGGTGCTCGACATTTTAGATTCAAAAAACTTAGGCTATTTTGCAAAAGAAGATGGTGAAGTGATTATTGATGAACAAGGTCGTCGTATAAAGTAATTGAAGACACTTATTAATATAAAAAGCTAAATGGCACGACACCATTTAGCTTTTTTGAATGAAACGGATTAAAAATAGGATTTGATAAAAGGAAGGAGTTGCTCTCCTATTACCATGCCTAATAATCCAACTAATGCAACAAGAGGTGGAGCTGGTGACTTAACATTTAAAACGTAATATAAGACACCAACGAGCAACCCTACAGCCAAAGATAACAAGTACATTTTCATCGTACATACCTTAGGGAAGCAAGCCATTTAACGAGGCAGGTTCCCAAACTGTTTTATTTAAAATGCAAAACAAGAACACCCGAGTGCACCCCAGAAAGACTTTTTATCTTTATCATTTACAGGAACATCAAGCATCCAAGAGTGACTATGCCCATGCATGCCACAACTGCTAGCACATTCACACAATGCACTTTGTGACTGTAATGATTGATTCGAAGGGGCATTACGATTTTCAGATAAACGCCACTGACCGCCAAAGCGTTTTACTGGCGACCATGTTGGAGATGCTGGTGGTAACGGTGGATCGTCTTGCTTAAACTCTGCACCTGCATATACCACTTTTCCACCTAAAACAGTGAGTACAGACTCAATCCACTGGATATCTTCTGCTTCAACCTTGAAGTAGTCATCGGACAATACGACCAGATCAGCAAGCTCACCTGCTGTGAGTGATCCTTTGACATCTTTTTCACCCGAGAACCAAGCCGAACCTTTAGTCCAGAGTTTGAGTGCTGTTTGGCGATCTAACAGATTTTTTTCATCATAGAGTGGCAAACCACCAACTGTTTTACCCGTACTTAGCCAATACAAACACACCCAAGGGTTATAGGATGCAACACGAGTCGCATCTGTCCCAGCACCCACAGGAACACCAAGTTCTAACATTTTCTTAACTGGTGGCGTTGCCTGAGCAGCTTCGGCGCCATAGCGTTTTACGAAAATCTCACCTTGATATGCCATACGGTGTTGAATGGCAATACCACCACCCAACGCACCAATACGTTCGATATTACGCTCAGATACAGTTTCGGCATGGTCAATAATAAATCGAGTTGCAAACGGCTGTTTTGAATTTACTTTCTCAAAGACATTGAGCAAACGATTAATACTTTCATCATAGGTTGCATGAATACGGAATGGCCATTTCTTTTCAGCCAAGTGCTCTACAATGGCTTCGAGTTCACCTTCCATTTTTTCCGGTAAATCCGGACGTGGCTCATAGAAATCTTCGAAGTCACCCGCTGACCAAGTCAGGTTCTCACCTGCTCCATTCATTCTAAATAACTCATCACCATCACCCGGAAATGTCATTTCTGTCCAACGGCGATAGTCATCAAGCTCTTGGCCTGCCTTCTGAGCAAATAGGTTATAAGCGATTCGCACTGTCATTTGATTTTGATCGTGTAATTGCTTAATCACATCATAATCTTCAGGATAGTTTTGACCGCCGCCACCCGCATCAATTGCTGAAGTAATACCTAATCGGTTCAACTCACGCATGAAATGACGAGTTGAATTGACTTGGTCTTCAACTGGCAATTTTGGTGCTTTCCCTAAGGTCGAATATAAAATCATAGCGGATGGCGTTGCGAGCAAGAGACCTGTTGGCTCACCCTTTTCATCTCTTACAATCTTGCCACCCGGTGGGTCTGGCGTGTCTTTATTAAAGCCTAATACATCAAGCGCAGCTCGGTTCAACAAGGCACTGGCGTATAAATGTAAAACGAATACAGGAGTATCTGGTGCAGCTTTATTAATTTCTTCTAAAGTCGGTAAACGCTTTTCAGCAAACTGAAACTCGGTCCAACCACCTACTACACGAACCCATTGCGGAGCTGGCGTATTATCTGCTTGGTCTTTAAGTAAGCGTAATGCATCTGCAACGGATGGCACACCTTCCCAGCGCAGTTCCATATTGTAATTTAGGCCACCACGAATAATATGCAGATGACTGTCATTTAGGCCCGGTATAACGCGACGGCCATTTAAGTCTACGACTTTGCTTGTAGGTGTTGCGAGCTTCATAACCTCATCATTTGTACCCGTACGTACGACTTTACCATCTGCAATCGCAATCGCTTGTACTTCGGGGCTCTGAGGATCTAGTGTTGTGATTTTACCGTTTATGAGTATGAGGTTTATTTCGGTCATTCTGAACTCCATTCTTGTGAATTATCGTTCTAAAAAATAAAGGCATATCTGTATTAATATCACTTAAATATTGAATACTAGACATGCCTTTACCTAAATCAGTACTGTTTTATTTTGCAGGAACTGGTGCAAGTACTTCGTGTTTTGATGTTGTACGTTCAGGCGCCTTATGTACCATCGTATAGGCATAGTCCACACCCATACCGTAAGCACCAGAATGCTCACGTACAATTGCCATAACTGCATCATACGTATCACGGTGTGCCCAATCACGTTGCCATTCAAGTAAGACTTGTTGCCAAGTTACTGGAACAACACCTGCTTGAATCATACGTTGCATAGAATAATCATGTGCCTCTTTCGATGTACCACCAGAAGCATCGGCAACCATATAAATTTCATAATCGCCTTCAAGCATGGCACCAAAAGCAAAGGTGTTATTGCACACTTCAGTCCACAAACCTGAAACAATCACTTTCTTACGATTATTTTTTGCAAGCGAATCACGTACTTTTTGGTCATCCCATGAATTCATTGAAGTACGTTCTAGTAATGGAGCATCTGGAAATACATCTAAAAGTTCTGGATAGGTATGACCAGAGAAGCTTTCAGTTTCAACCGTAGTAATAGTGACAGGAATATTGAATGTTTTAGCTGCTTTTGCTAATCCTACCGTATTATTCTTTAATACTTGGCGATCTATTGACTGTACCCCAAAAGCCATTTGTGGCTGATGATCAATAAAAATAACCTGACAATTTGTTGGTGAAAGTTGTTCTAAAAGTGACTTATTCATGGGTAAACTCCATTATTCCTTATGAGTAATGCATTAAAATTGCTTACTGGTCATTATCAAAACAGATAAAAATGTAAAAGCATAGACAGCAAATCAGCACGAATCTGTATGCTGTACGAATACAATAAAATCAATGATTGCTTTTTAATTTTTATAGTTTAATCATTGATATATATTTTTTTAACTTTTGCTTAACCATGGATCGATTAGACTGTATTTCCACTTTTGTAAGTGTCGTAGAACATGGGAATTTTAGTAGCGCAGCCAGAGCACTCGACATCTCACGTGATTTAGTGGCCAAACGTGTTTGCTACCTCGAAAATGACCTAAAAACTACACTGTTAACCCGAACCACAAGACAGATGAACCTCACCTCTTGTGGAGAAAAGTTTTATCAGCATAGCAAAGTCATTTTAAGTGAGTTTGAATGGGCTGCCTACGAAATTAGCTATAATCAGCAGTACCCAGAAGGCGAACTCAAGCTCAATACGCCGATGTCTTTTAGCAATATTTTTCTTCAAAATATCATTTCAGACTTTATTGAGAAATATCCCAGCATTAAAATTGATCTATTCATGACTGATCAACTACTAGACATGAATAATAATAAATTTGATTTAACCATTCGTGTAGATGGCTCCCCTCCAAATTTGGCAAATAGTAAAATATTAAATACCTACCAACGATATTTATATGCAACACCTGAGTATTTCAATCAGCATGGATTACCAGCCTCTTTAGAAGAACTTAAAGATCATAAGTTTTTAATTTATTATCAAGATAGCCGACATAAAAAACTGATTTTCCAAAAAGATCAGAAGGAAGTGTCTTTCAATTGCTTCCCTGTGATGACCTGTAATAATGGTGAATTATTATTAGATATGTGCTTGAAAGATCACGGTATCGTCTTTCTTCCAGAGTTTATTGCAGAGCCTTACTACAAAGAAGGTAAATTACAGAAATGTTTGGAGGACTACACTAGTCAGCCACTTCACTTATATGTCACATGGCCAAACCGTAAAATTTTATCGAAGAAAGTAAAACTATTTATTGATTTTTTAACGCATCAAATCATTCCTATAAAATAACCAATCTGGGCCTTTTCCATAGGAAATGGCCCATTATTTTTTAGTTAGTTTGAATGGTTTCAATTTTCTTATTTTTAAATAAATTTAATAAATTTTGCTCTGCTGTTGCTGTGCTGTCTTCTTCAACAAATGTCGTCGCGTAGTGTTCTAAATGCTCTTCCATCAATTGGGTGGCTCGTTTTTCATCGCCTTGTTCAATTGCATCTAAAATTGCGCGATGTTCATCTGCCGAACAATTATTATGTTTTGGAATTTCATATAACCCAATTAATAACGAAGTCCTTGCAATAAGCGTCTGCAAATAACTGGTCATAATCGTATTTAGATTTGCTTCAATCAGCTTTAAATGAAATTGACCTGATAACTTAATCCACTCGGCCCAATTTCCAGCTAAACGCTCATGAGACTCTTGATCTACTAAACCTCGAAGCTCACTAAAATCTAGGCTATGTGACTTTTGAGCTAGCTTTTTTACAGTGGCGATTTCAAGCATGCTACGTGCTTCAAAGACCTCTTTTGTTTCATGAGCACTATGTTTTGCGATGAGTGCTCCACGATTGGGCTGAATTTCGATGACCTTATCATGAGCAAGTTTCACGAAAACACGTCTTAACACTCCTCGCGTTACACCGAATGCTTCACACAAAGGTGCTTCTACTAAACGTGCACCAGGGGCAAGTTGTCGATTTAAAATAGCATCTACAATAGCGTTATATATATGGTCATCAATTTCATCATTACTCATTTCTACGGCTTTTTTTGGTGCATTCGATGGCATTGATTTCTCCATTTTTATTAATGCCTCCTCTTTTTAAAACTTTATCTAATGACAATAGTGTAAGTTTAACTTAAGCGTTTTGGAATATTGCTCTTATTTTCACACCATCTATACTGAGCTGAACGATTCAATATTAAATCTCTAAATATCCACTTATACACCTCAATTTACTTACTTTTTATAAAAAATTAAGCACTTCCCATTTTATAAATCTGTCTCTTCATATCCAAAATCCATACCAGTTTAAATAACTCATAAGCGCTACTTCGTAAATTTGGCATAACTTTTGCTCAATTAATATTGTGCACAATTTAAATATCACATTGTACACAATATTAATTTCATTCTTTTAGACAGAAAAACAATGCTGCTGAAAGTGCCTCCATCTTAAGGAAGTGAGTGTTCAAGATGAATAATACCGAAGCAATAATTAAACCTTCTTATGATGCAAAACTGACAAATCAAGACTTAGCTCCTTTAAAAAAACAAACATGGGGCGCTTATAATATTTTTGCTTTCTGGATGTCTGATGTTCATAGTGTCGGCGGTTATGTCATGGCTGGGAGCCTTTTTGCACTAGGACTCAATAGCTGGCAGGTACTTTTATCTTTACTCATCGGCATTGCCATAGTTCAGTTTTTTACAAACTTGATTGCCAAGTCTAGCCAACAAACTGGTACGCCCTATCCTGTTATTTGCCGCGCAACCTTCGGTGTGCTTGGTGCAAATATTCCTGCTGTTATTCGTGGGCTTATTGCTGTCGCATGGTATGGCATTCAAACCTATTTGGCATCAAGTGCTTTCTTATTGGTCATTTTAAAGTTCTTTCCAGAATGGTCAGTCTATGCCGATGTTTCAAATTACGGCTTTCTTGGACTTTCCTATTTAGGATGGGTTGGCTTCATGCTGCTTTGGCTACTTCAAGCGATTGTTTTTTGGTCTGGCATGGACAGCATTCGTAAGTTTATTGACTGGGCAGGTCCGGCTGTCTACGTTGTGATGTTTGCGATGGCAGTATGGCTCATCTGGAAAGCTGGCTGGCAGAATATTGATTTAAACTTGAGCGGTGTTCAATACGATGGTTTTGCGGTTGTACCAGTTATGATTGGGGCTATTGCGCTTGTTGTTTCATATTTTTCAGGGCCTATGCTGAACTTTGGTGATTTCTCTCGTTATGGCAAAAGTTTTAATGCCATTAAAATGGGGAACTTTCTTGGACTACCGATTAACTTCTTAGGCTTTTCTTTACTAACTGTGGTGTGTATTGCAGCAACGCTTCCAGTCTACGGCAAACTCATTACAGACCCTGTCGAGATGGTTGGAAAACTGGATAACACCTTTGTGGTGATTTTAGGCAGCTTGACCTTAATGATTGCCACCATTGGGATTAATATTGTCGCTAACTTTGTTTCACCTGCATTTGATTTTTCTAATGTTTCACCGAGCAAAATTAGCTGGCGCATGGGTGGAATGATTGCAGCAGTAGGTTCAATTTTCATTACCCCATGGAATTTGTTTAATAACCCTCAAGTGATCCATTACACCATTGATATTTTAGGTGCATTTATCGGTCCACTTTTTGGCGTTTTGCTCGCCGATTTTTACCTCGTTAAAAAACAAAAAATTGTGGTAGATGATTTATATACCTTAGATACGAAAGGTTTGTATTGGTACAAAAATGGTTATAACCACTCTGCCTTTTATGCCTTAATTCCAGCTTCATTAATTCCTATTCTATGTGTGCTGTTACCACAATTATCTGCTCTTGCTAATTTCACATGGTTTATTGGGATGGGATTCGGTTTTGTCATTTACCGATTTCTTAACCAACCGCTTGCCCATGCTAAATCGGCAATGACTAAGGCAAAAGTACAATGAAAATTAAAATTATTAACCCCAATACCACTCAAAGCATGACAGACAAAATTGCTGCATCAGCAAAGATAGTCGCAGGTTCTGACACTCAAATTATTGCAGTAAGTCCTCAAATGGGCCCTGCTACGATTGAAAGTTATTATGATGAAACATTAAGTGCAGTAGGTGTGCTAGAAGAAATTCGCCAAGGTGAATTTCTAGGTGTAAATGCTTATGTTATTGCCTGTTTTGGTGACCCTGCGCTTTATGCTGCCCGTGAAATGACTTCAGCGCCTGTGATTGGGATTGCCGAAGCAGCTATGCGAACTGCAAGTTATGTAAGTACTGGTTTTAGTGTGGTCACAACTTTACAACGCACAGTGAATATGAGTTGGCATCTGGCTCATCGCTATGGGGCTACACCATTTTGCAAAAATGTTCGAGCTTGTGACATTGGAGTTGAAGAGTTGGAGCTTTCTGACTCAGATGCTTATCGAACCATACGAGATGAGTGCAAAAAAGCACTAGTAGAAGATAAAAGCGATGCGATTGTTTTGGGCTGTGCAGGTATGAGTGATTTATGCCTAAAACTACAAAACGAATTGGGAGTGATTGTTATTGACGGCGTTGCAGCAGCAGTTAAACAAGCTGAAATGTTAGTTCAGTTAAATTTAAAAACCAGCAAAGTTGGTGATTGGGCATCACCTCCCGCAAAGAGTTACACAGGCATATTGTCAGGATTTGGAATGCGCTAAAGAGCTATTGTTTCAATTCCAACTCAAAACGCTGCGTTGGAATTGAAACGGCTGAAAACCAAAGAATTAAACTTCGGCTAACTCTGGCTGTTGTTCACTTTTATAAAATGGCACATCACCGTTAATGGTTGCACGGTGCATGATGCGATGAGCATCGCCATAATCAAATAATGCTTTATGTTGCGTACAACGGTTATCCCAAATCGCGATATCACCATCTTGCCACTTCCAACGCAAATGAAATTGCTCTTGGGTCGCATGTTCAAACAAGAAATTAAGTAATTGCTCACTTTCTTGTTCAGGTAACTCATTAATTCGAGTGGTAAAACCCTCGCTTACAAACAACAAAGGCTCACCTGTAACCGGATGGGTACGCACCACTGGGTGAACCACTGGTGGATTACGCTTAAATGTTTGCAAAAGCTTTTCACGTTCTTCTTCGTTATGAGCAAAACGCTCAAGTGGAAAAGACTTACGAATATCGTGTGTTGCAGTTAAGCCACGCAATTTTTGCTGTAACTCAAGCGAAAGCCCTTTAAAAGCTGCTGTGTTGCTCGACCACAGGGTGTCACCGCCGACAGGTGGAATTTTAATGGCTTGCAACACACAACCTAAAGGTGGATTTTTACTAAAAGTCACATCTGTGTGCCAAAGTTCATTGTCACGCAAGTCTTGTTTCCAACTGTCGAGCACCATCACCTCAGGTACATCTTCAATTGAAGGATAAATCGGGTGCACATGTAAGCTGCCAAAACTGCGTGCCAAGTCTGCTTGTGCTTGTGGCGCTAATTGTTGCTTTCGAAAAAAAATGACCTGATGATCAAGCAAAGCCTGCTGGATTTGTTGCGTTGTCTGTTCATTTAACGCATTCAAATCAATATCGTGAATAATTGCGCCAATGGTAGGCTTGATCACTTCAATATTTAAGTTTGCTACTACTGTATTCATCTTCTTTACTACAACTGCTGACCATACCAAGGAGAAAACTGTTTTTGTAACCAACGTAAAAACAGCTCAAAACTAACTGCGACAATCGCAATCACAATAATGCCCAGAATCACCGTATCGGTAATTAAGAACTGTGCTGCCGATTGCACCATAAAACCAATACCACGGTCCGCTGCAACCAATTCTGCTGCAACTAATGTTGACCAACCCACCCCAAGACCAATACGAATACCGGTAATAATATGAGGTAAAGCTGTTGGTAAAATGACATGCCAAAATACTTGTGCCTGACTTGCTCCTAACGACAGTGCAGCACGTTCACGATTAAGCTGATGGCTTAACACACCATGCGCACTACTAATAATGACAGGCGCCAAAATCGAGAAGAAAATCAAAAGTACTTTTGTGGTTTCACCAATACCGAACCAAATTACGAGTAAGGGTAAATAAGCTAACGGCGGAATTGGACGTAATAATTCAACCAAAGGATCTAGAACAGCGCGAACCCATTTGTTCAGGCCCATCCATAAGCCCAGTGGTACACCAATCACCACGGCAGCAATCAAAGCTAAAAATACACGAGAGATACTAGCGGCCAAGTGTTGCCACAAAGTAGCCTTCATAAAGCCTTCTTGGCTGACCGATATAAATTTTTGCCAAACTGCCTGTGGGCTCGGTAAAAACAGTTCAGGTACGACATGCAAAGCAGTAATGAGGAACCAGAGTGCAACCACACTTCCCACACTAATTATGCTAACTGCCAAAGTACGATGCTTTTCAAAAAATGACGATAGAAATGAAGCATTTTCTGTTTGCACATCTGGCTTAAGTTTTAGCCCTGCTTTGTCATATTCATAGACGTTATCTTTAGTACTCATGTGGTTAACGCCTCCTTACCGCTTTGCTTTTGTGCCCTTAAACTTTCAAATAACTGCTCTCTGAGCTGAATAAATTGAGAGTCCGATTTAATTGAACGAATAGACTCGCCCTGACGATATCGATTAGCAAAATCGAGATGTAGAGTTTCTACAATTTTGCCTGGATGCGCTGTCATCAGAACTAACTGATTGCTGAGCAATAATGCTTCTTCAATGTCATGAGTAATTAAAAAGAAGCTTTTATTTTGTTGAATCCATAAATCGAGCACTAACTGCTGCATGTTTTCACGCGTAAAAGCATCTAATGCCGCAAAAGGTTCATCTAATAAAATAAACGGCGCGTGGCTGATCAAAGCTCTGGCAATACCAACACGTTGTTTCATACCACCGGAAAGTTCCCAAATATTGGCTTTTTCAACGTGACTTAAACCTACAATTTTTAAAATTGCATTCACTTGTGCTTCGATATCTGCGCGCTTTAAACCTTTTAACTGCAAAGCGAAGCCAACATTATCTGCAACATTCAACCAAGGAAGGAGTGCATGATCCTGAAACACGACAGCGCGGGTTACATCTGGTCCATTTACCACTTCATGATTTACAAGCACATCACCTGAACTCGGCTTTTGAAACCCCGCCAAGATATTAAGCAAAGTTGTTTTGCCACAACCTGACTCGCCCAAAATGACGGTTAAAGTACCTTCTTCAATGGTTAGGTTAATGTCTTGTAAAACTGGCTTTTGCTGTTTAGGAAAAGTCAGATGAATATGTTTGGCTTCTAGTACACTCATGACAACTCCTTAAGGCTGCAAAAATGAAGAATTCACATTGCCTTTATAATCGGCTTTAAGTTGATCGACCTTGCCCTGACCTTTTAAGAACTTCGCTGTATCAAAAATATTTTGCGCAAATTCACCATCTAACGTTTGTTTTTGCTGAGCGTGGTCTAGGTAAATATTTCCACTTAATAAAAGTGGGATATCTTTTGGATCAGAACCTGTAAGCTGCGCAATTTTTTGCACGTTATCGGCATCTTTAACGTAAGCGGCTGGATCTTGATTATATTTTTCAAGCTGCTCAAGCGTAGTTTTAACAAAAGCTTTTAAGAAATCAGGATTTTTCTCTGCAAAATCTTTACGCACAACCCATAAGTCATAAGTTGGAGCACCCCATTCACCCACTTGTTTTGAGTCGGTTAAAACCGTACCAGATGCTTTGGCTTTACTTAAAGCAGGTTCCCACACATATGCTGCATCAATATCACCACGTTCCCAAGCAGCTGAAATTTCAGGTGGACGCAAGTTAATAATTTTTACTTTGTCTTCTGGAATGTTCCAATGTTTAAGTGCCGACAAAAGGCTGTAATGGGTTGTTGAAACAAACGGTACAGCAATGGTTTTGCCAATTAAATCTTGAGGAGTTTTAATGCCTGATTTATTACTTACCACTAATGCTTCAGATCCACCAAGTTTTGATGTAATTAAGAATACTTCAATCGGTAAATCACGGCTTGCCGCAGCAGCAAGTGGACTTGAGCCAATATTGCCAAGTACGACATCACCTGAAGCAAGTGCGTTTACAACGTCTGAACCCGCATCAAATTTTTTCCATTGAATGTTACGTTGGCTATGTTTTTCATATTCCCCATTGGCCTGCGCAACTTTGCTTGGGTCAACCCCAGTTTGATAAGCAATGATGACAGGTTTACTGTCGCGAACTGAAGCACTTGTATTATTGTCTTTTTTATTTTGCCATACGATAAATGCAACAATTGCTACAACCACAATTGCCGTGATAATCAACGGTTTGGTCTTTGTGCTCATAATTTCATGATCTTTCAATAATATAAGCTCATGGTATGCAGCTGGCTTTATAATGAAAAATAAAAAAATATGAGTTGCTTATCTATTTTTGATAAATAACTTTTTCATATAAGTTTTTATCTTTTGGTAAAAAGCAAATATCAACCAAACTTACAGATTAGCCATAAAATTAAAATACTTATATATCAATAATTAAAAAGGATATTCAAAAAACACATGATGAGAAAAACCTGACATACCTACTCTAATTATTTTATCCTACTCATTTCGTCATTTTTATTTTTTGCTTATTGCATCCAGAGTTTTGCATCTAATTAATTTTCATTCTTTTATATAAAGTTCAGATTTTATTATCTTTTTATCTTAAAACTTCTGCAAATATTAAGATTTGAACAAATCTTTTTCTGGTTTATACATGACGCAAATTTAATTTTTATTTTTAAGAGGAGAAAAATTCTTTTGTTTAAACATTCTCAATTTTTGAAAAAAACATTAATTACAACGTCTTTGATTACATTCAGCCTTTCAAGTCATGCGGCTCTTACCTTTGGTAATGCTGAAGAAGGTCAACTTAAAGTGAGTGGTACTGTTCGAGCTAAATATGTTTATGACTTTGACTCTGATCCCACTACCAGTAAATTTTCGTTTAATGACGCGGTATTATGGCTAGATTACAACTCCCCGAAATGGATTGGCCGCCTAGATTATCGGGTTTATGAATATTACGGACGTTTAGGCGATGCCAATTGGCTTACCGATGCGTGGTTGGGTTATAAAATTAATGACAACAGTAAAATTATTGCTGGCTTAAACCCAGTTCCTTTTGGCTTGGGTCGCTTTTGGGGAAATACTTATTATTTAGGCATTGCCAATAGTGCAGGTTGGGAAGATGTACATAACCTTGGGGTGAAATATGATTTCAATGATGGAATCAATGAAGCACAACTCGCCTTTTATCCTACCGATGGTGGCACCTATAGAGGTAAAAGCAAAGACTCGAGTCGATTTAGTATCAACCCTGTCAATGCGGATGACTCTGTACCACAAGGCACCAATACTCAAGAAAAGAACTCTATTGTTATTCGCGGTGCTCATACCTTTAAAAATGTCTTAGGCCAAGAAAACTTCTCTACCCAACTGGGCGCCTCTGCATGGTATTCCACTATTGAAAATAAGCGTTCAGGGCAAGATGGCGATCGCCAAGTCTATTCAGTTTTTAGCAATACCAATTATAACCAATGGAATTTACAGCTTTTGACTGGTTATCAAGACATTGATAATGCTGACACTGAATATAAAGACCACCTAACTTTGGGCGGTTTCGATTATTCATTTAACTCGGCAACCAAAGGTCAGATTTATTCAGCCGAACTGAGCTATTTATTTCCTCAGCAATTTGGCCCAATTACCTCTGTTCGCCCGTACTTAAACTATAGTTCTTATCGAAAAGAGCAAGATGGCTTTAAAGACTCCACCCGTTTTATTCCTGGCATTGCCTTTAACTATCAAAAATTGACGGTACAAGCCGAGTTGCTGATGGGTAAACATGACCCATATTTAGGCGATAGCGAAGGCCTTGCGGCTGGTGGAAGCAATGATAAATGGAACAAAAAAGCGTTTGTGATTTTTGCTTATTACTTCTAACTCCAAGAACAAAGGCCAACAATTGTTGGCCTTTGTTTTCATTTAGATATCTAGTTTTACTCTAGTCGATTACTGGTGAATTATTGAGAGGAAGTTCTGCTTTATCTTCATCGATAACATCGACATCTTGGGCGGTAGGCTCAAACTTAATCAGTAGTCCAATCACAATCAAAGGAATAAACGCAAAAATAGAAATAATCAGGTAAACATCAGTTTTATATCCCGCCATCCAGATCGGTAAAACAAACAAAGCAATTGCTTGGGCAACACCCGTTACCGCACGGTTAAAGCCGACACCAACGCCACGAATCGAAGCTGGATAAGCCATAGTTGGATAAACCATCATTTGTGCCCCAGGCCCAAAGCCTTCAGCAAAAAGCCATAAACCTAGCATGCCAATTGCGGTATAGAGTAAAAAGCTATTACCGGGTTCACCAATGAATGCCAAGGCTATAAGGGCTATAAACTGGAGTAAAAAGCCTGTAAGCAACACATGACGAGATTTAAATCTGCTAGCAACAAATACGCCTAACAGCCCGCCCGTAAATGCAAACAATAAATTAAGCCCGAGTGTTGTAGTAATGGTCGTCAAGACATCGGTATGAAAGAAACGCGTTAAAATAGAAGGTAAAAAGAAGGCAATCGTCGTGTACTGAAATGCCACCGAAATGTGAATCACAATTGCCACAATCGTTCTTGGCAAATAGGTTTTATTAAATAAAACTGCAAAACCCTCGCGCTTTTTCTTTTCAGCAGTTCTTTCTACTTTTTCAACTGTAGCGACTGCATGAATCGCATAGGACTCTTGTAGAACTTTAGCCGCACCTTTTAAATCGCCTTGGTTTGCAAGCCAAATGGGTGATTCAGTTAAATATTTACCGCGAATAAAAATAATGAGTAACGCTGGCACTGCTCCAAAAATTAAAGATGCTCGCCATAACCAGTTGCTATGCTCAGGGGGTAAAAGAAAATAAAGCGCGAGAACTAGACCAAAACATACCGAAGAAGCGGCATACCACATTGGGCACCATGCTGCTAAACGCGCTGCCTTGTTGCTACTCCCGTTAAATTTAGAAAACTCAGATAAGTATGACATTGCGACAGGCAAATCAATACCAACACTAATTCCCATAATAAATCGGGCTAAAATCAACACCCAAACATTTGGTGCAAAACCAGCGACAATTGCCGCAATGACAAACAGCACCATATCCGCCATAAAGACCCGATAACGGCCGATTTTATCTGTCAGCCAACCACCAATCAAGTTTCCAACAATGGTTCCGCAGACAATTGCTGAAGCCACCACACCAGTCATCACAGGGCTTAAAGAAAACTCTGAGATAACTTGCTCAATACCAAAGGACAACGTTGTTAAATCATAGGCATCAATAAACACCCCAATTAGTGCCAACCAAATAACTTTATTCGATTTACCCTTCCCTGCAAATTTGGAAATTAATTGTGAAACATCATCGGGAGATTTAATTTCATAACGATGGTTATGATTGAGTTCTTGTGTGCTCACTTAATAATTCCTAAACTTTAATAACAGGAACAAAATAATGATTATTCACATAATACAAAAACAAATTAATCTGATGTTTTAATCTCAATTATAGAATTATCTTTTCATTATTAACTCAGCAGTAAAATCGATATAAAAAGACAAAATAAAAGCTGGTATTTAACCAGCTATTTATTTAAAGGTTTTCCAAAATATTAACTCGCTTCAGCAAGTTTTAACTCTTTTAGATTACGATATTTTGCACCGCGGTGATTTTCAGGTAAATATGGCCCAGCACCAAATAGTTTTTCTCTTAATGTTCCTTGTGCATAAGAGGTTTGATATACCCCTCGTTTTTGCAACTCTGGAACAATAAACTCAACCACATCGGCAAAGGTTTGATGAGCCAAAATATAGGCCAAGTTAAAGCCATCAATATCGGTATCTTCAACCCATTGCTGTAGAGCATCTGAAACTGTTTCTGCCGAACCCACTAACACAGGCCCATTACCACCTAAGCTGTTCCAGTTTGCAATTTCTTCAATGGTCCAAACACGCTCTGGATCCGCATTTACATAAGAATCTAATAAAGATTGAATCGCGTTGGTTTGAATATATTCAACTTTATCGGTCGGTTGATATTGTGAAAAATCGACACCTGACCAGCCAGACAGCAATGTTAAAGCGCCATCATAGCTTCCATAGCTTTGATATTCTTTAAACTTAGCCTGAGCTTTTGCATCGGTTTCATCAGTGACAATCGACAAAAGTGCATAAATTTTGACAGAGTACGGGTCGCGACCTTCTTGAGCCAATTTCTGGCGAATACCCTGTACCACTTTTTTAGTGGCGATTTTAGACGGCGCTGCTATGAATACGCACTCGGCATTTTGACTAGCAAACTTCTGTCCGCGTGAAGATGCACCTGCTTGGTAAAGTACTGGTGTTCGCTGCGGTGATGGCTCACAAATATGGATACCCGGTACAGTAAAGTATTTACCCTCGTGCTGAATTGGATGCACTTTTTTATGGTCAGCAAAAATACCGCTTTCACGGTCACGAAGTACCGAACCTTCTTCCCAAGACCCTTCCCAAAGTTTGTAAAGGACTTCTAAATATTCATCAGCAATATCATAACGATTGTCATGATTAACCTGAGTTTTTAGACCCAAGTTTTTCGAACCACTTTCCAAATAAGACGTCACGATATTCCATCCAACTCGCCCTTTGGTTAAATGGTCTAACGTGCTAATACGTCTAGCAAAAGGATAAGGGTGTTCAAAGGAAATAGAGGTCGTGACACCAAAGCCCAAGTGCTTTGTGACTGCTGCCATCGCTGGCACAATCTGTAGTGGATCATTGACAGGGACTTGTACCGCACCTGTTAAGGCATGTTCAGCACTTTGATGATAAACGTCATAAATACCAAGCACATCTGCAATAAAAATACCGTCAAAAAAACCACGCTCAAGAATTTGTGCTAAATCTGTCCAATATTCTAAATCTTTATATTCAACAGATCGATCTTGAGGATGTCGCCATAATCCAGGAGATTGGTGGGCAATACAATTCATTTCAAAAGCATTAAAACTAATTTTCTTAGTCATAAAATATTCGCCAGCATTTTATTTATTTTTATACTAAAGCAATTTTTACATTTTCTTTATAATATATACCCCAAACAAAATACGATTTTATTCTAATAGATTTTTATAATTTAATTTAAAAAATCAAAATAATATTAAGCCACTAAAATAGCAGCTTAATATCTAAAACTATAATTTATTGTTTAGCCACTTCACCAATACGCCATTGATAAGGAGGTAATGTTCCGTTTACACTAAAATCACCGATAATTCGATTTTTAAATACTCTCGGGTTATGTGAAGATAAAGTTCGTACATTACGCCAGTATCGATCTAGGCCTAAATCTTTGTCTGTTGCAGAAGCACCTAAAGCGTCAAATAAAATTGTAGAAGCATTTAAAATTAGATCGGTAATAACCGTTTGAGATTGTGCACTTTCAAGCTCGGCAAGTGCATTTTGCTCTTCTTCAAGCTGCTCATTATTTTGAAATGCAGCCAAATAAGCACGTTGTAAGCTTTGTGCGACTTTTTCAACAATGGCCCCTGCACTGTAAGCTGCACCACGAATTTGTCCCACTACTTGTAAAATTTGCGGATCCTGTTTTACAAATTGGGCATTCGCATGCGTATAGTTTCGGGTACGTTTAGCAACAGCTTGAGAAACATCATAGGTTGCAGCACGCCCTAGGCCTGTAATGATTGCCAGTTGAACCAGTTGATAGTAAGCCGCTGAATATTTAAAACGGTCATCATCAGGTAAAATTTCAGTTTCGTCGACCAATACATCATGGAAATATGCTGTACCGCTTGCGGTGAGTTGCTGACCAAAGCCATTCCAGTCATCAACAATTTCGACGCCTTCATCTTCACGGCGAACAACGACCGAGCCAGATTCACCCTTTAAATCTGTTACACCAACGTCAACCCAATCGGCATATAAACTTCCTGTGGTGTAATATTTTTTACCTTTAACGCGAATTTTTCCGTCACTGTCTCGATACAAATGAGTTTCGAACTGATCAATTGACTCCTTTCCACCTTCCGACCATGCACTACCCACCGTTTCGCCATTTGCAATTCGGCTAAGCCAACGCTGTTGAAACGCTTTGTCTTTACTTACCAACACATCTTCAGTGAAACCAAAGTGCACACGTAAAGCTTGCGGTAAGTTTGAGTCCGCTTCTGCAAGTTCAATGAGTAATGCAAATAATTCAGGAATGGTTGCATCAAAGCCCCCATGGGCTTTTGGAAGTCTTAGCCTTGTAAAACCAATATCTTTGAGCCACTGAAGTTGTTCATAAGGCAAAATATGCTGCTGCTCACGGATTAAAGCCCCTTCTTTAATACGGGCAAAAGTTGGTCTGAAATTTTTTGCCAATTCATCATAACGTTCTGAAGGTCCTTCACCCCACACGCGAGAAATAATTGGGGCCTGACTAAGTGCTGCATGTGTTAGTGAACCGAGATGATGCTCAAAATTTAAATTTGTCATGTAAGTAAAACCAATATTGCTTTGCTTTTACCATAAAATATTTATTTCACATGAAAACGATTATTTTTTTATAACTGTATTCATTCTTTATATAAGAACCCAAACACGAACATAAAAAGCTCATCTAACAAGCCCTAAGATAGCTCTTTTTGTCTAATGCTCTGCTGGCTTTGTAGAAGTGTTTGTATATATTCTGAATAGACAGATAACTTTTCAAAAATATGCTCTGAATAAAACATATCATCAATTAAATGTGTCATTTGACCAGCAGTAAAGGTGTCGCATAAACCGACCAATGCTGCGTTCATTTGAGCAAACTTCGCGCATAATTTGACATAAGTTTCATCTTTATTTTTGAATAATAATTTCCGCATTTCTAAGCCATTGAGGTTTTTTAAGTCATCATCTTTTGTGGTTTTAATCCAATAAATTTTGATCTTTAAAAATTGCTCCAGTGCTTTTAAATGCTCGATATCTACGTCTAAACTCGTAATTAAAAAAACGGTAGAGAGATCACTTCGGCACAGTGCCTTGATTAGGCTTAAATAAATAAACTCAACTTCATTAAGCTCTGCAAGTTCCAAATCTATATAAATTTTTAGACTTTCTAAAACGTCATCTACTTTAAAGAGTACTTTCTTCTCAGCTTGGTAATATTTATTAAGAATAGAAAGCACAGGCGCAGTTGCAGGCGTTGTATAAATAGCTGCCTTGTTTAAGTTAGCAAAAATAAATGGTGAAAATAGATAAGCCACACTACTTTGCTGTGCCTCAATATGAGATTGAATTAAATATACTGTTTCAGATTTAGAAAAGTCTCTGAGTACTTTCGCTCTTAATAAAGTAGCTTCAAAATTAACGTAGGTTTGCTCTAATTGAGCCAATATAGATACAGGAATAGGCTGATTTTTAATAATTTTATGCAGGACATTGAGTTGAGAAGTAATAAACATTTTTTAACATCCAAGCTATTTTAGAAGAGCTACACTTAAATCAGGTCTTTAATAACCTACGTAACAACCAGACCTCACGCAAAACAACAAAGGAATAAAAGAGAAGAAACTATTCTGCGCTTATTACCCAAAGTCGCATTCACTTTGTTTTGGAAAGTGATTTTGGCCATTCGTAAATCTTGTTCATTTATTTTGGACTTTTGAGGAATGGATACATAGCTACAGATATTTGAAAAAAAACTATAGCACACCTCATGAGTGCTTCAGACTGTTATAGTTTTATAAAAAATTTCTGTATCTACATATACAAAAATAGTAAGTGCATGATTAAGGAAACTTCTTAAGGTAGGTAGTTTTCATGAGACGATCTATTGCATATCGCCAGATATTTCATCAATGTTTCAATGCAACATGCATTTTTACAAATGCAACATCAAGCATAAACTTTGTTAACAGATTGAGAACAATCAATCAGTCTATTCTCTTGAAATATCAAGCAATTATATTGCTTAACCCTGTTGGCATTTTACTTGCTAAGAACATTTATCACAGAAGCAAGTTTAATCGTCAGAATACTTTGTTGCCTGAAAATAAGTATTTAACTCATTTAACCATCATCAGCTAGTTCACAGGGGGAAAGTTTATGAGCCTCGGTCTAACCGCTCTAGAATTAGCGCGAATACAATTTGCTTTTACAGTATCCTTCCATATTATTTTTCCGGCCACTTCCATCGGTCTTGCCTGCTTTTTAGCAGTGTTAGAGTGGAAATGGTTAAGAACCCAAAACCCGATTTATAAAGATCTATTTAAGTACTGGATTAAGATCTTTGCCGTTGCCTTTGGTATGGGTGTGGTCTCGGGCGTAGTCATGAGTTACCAGTTCGGTACGAACTGGAGTGAATTTTCACGCGTTGCAGGAAGTATTACTGGTCCTTTACTTACCTATGAAGTCTTGAGTGCCTTCTTCTTAGAAGCAGGTTTCTTAGGCATTATGTTATTTGGTTGGGGACGTGTTGGTCCTCGAGCCCATTTCTTCGCAACACTTATGGTGGCCATCGGAACATGTATTTCCATGTTCTGGATCTTATCTTCGAATAGCTGGATGCAGACCCCTCAAGGCTTTGCCATCGAAAATGGCATTATTGTGCCAAAGGACTGGTTTGCAATTGTCTTTAACCCATCCTTCCCTTACCGCTTTGCCCACATGGGTGCAGCCGCCTTCTTAGTTTCATCATTATTGGTCGTCGGAACATCTGCATGGCATTTAGTAAAAGGCCGTCGTGATGAATTGGTGAAAAAATCGTTCTCGATGGGTCTTTGGATGGTGCTTGTGACTTCATGTTTACAAGTAGTCATTGGTGATAACCATGGTTTAAACACCCGTGAACATCAACCAGCCAAACTTGCCGCAATGGAAGGTCACTGGGAAACCAACCACAATGAACCTATGCCGTTATTGCTATTTGCAATTCCAGATATGAAAGAAGAACGTAACCACTTCGAAGTGGGTGTTCCTTATTTGGGTAGCTTAATTTTAACGCATAGCTTAGATGGCCAAGTGACAGGTTTAAAAGATTTCGCACCTGAAGATCGTCCAAATTCAACGATTGTTTTCTGGAGCTTCCGTGTGATGGTGGGTCTTGGTGTACTCATGGTCACTTTGTCACTCATTGCACTTTGGTTACGTAAGCGTGGAAAACTCTATGAAACTTCATGGTTCCATAAATTTGCCTTGGTGATGGGACCATCTGGTTATGTCGCTATGCTTGCAGGTTGGGTAACTACTGAGGTTGGCCGTCAGCCGTGGGTTGTATACGGCATTATGCGAACTAAAGATGGACTTTCACATACGGTTTCCGCAGATCAGGTCGGACTGAGCCTGTTTATTTTTGTGGTGGTCTATACCATCGTATTTGGTAGCGGTATTTACTACACCTTAAAACTAATTAACAAAGGTCCATCATTCATTGATTCACCAAATGTTGAAACTGGTGGCGTAGGACACTTTAAAACACCAATGCGTCCACTTAGTGCAGTCGATGAAAATATTGACAGCAAACAAAACTCTGGGGAGAACCGTCATGATTGATCTTTCTTTAATATGGGTCGGTATTATCGGTTTAGGTGTCATGATTTATGTGGTCATGGATGGCTTCGACTTAGGAATTGGGATTATGTTCCCGTTCATTAAGAACAGCCAAGAACGTGACGTGATGATGAATACCGTGGCCCCTGTCTGGGATGGTAATGAAACGTGGATGGTGCTCGGCGGCGCTGGTCTATATGCTGCATTCCCACTGGTCTATTCAACAGTTTTATCAGCACTATATTTACCGATCATTTTCATGGTGATTGCCCTGATTTTCCGTGGCGTGGCGTTTGAATTCCGCTTTAAAGCTCATCGCACCAAACACCTTTGGGACTTGGCTTTTATTTGGGGTTCAGTTTTAACCAGCTTCCTCCAAGGGATTATTTTAGGTGCCTATATCCAAGGGATTAAAACCGAAAATGGTATTTATGCTGGTGGTCCATTTGACTGGTTATCTCCATTTACGATCTTTACAGGTATTGGTGTAGTTGCGATGTATGCAACTTTGGGATGTGGATGGCTGATCTTAAAAACCGAAAAAGGTTTGCAGCAACGTATGTATGAGCTTATGCCAAAACTGATTATTGCACTGCTCATTATTTTTGGTGGCGTGAGTTTATATACGCCGTTGACGCATCCTGAAATTGCAGATCGCTGGTTCTCTTTACCAAACCTCTTCTATTTTAGCCCAGTACCGATTTTGGTCTTATTATTTGTTGGTCTGATTTTATCAGCATGTAAAAAGCAAGATCACGACCTCAAACCATTTGCATATACATTGGCCCTCGTTTTCCTTGCATTTACTGGTTTTGTAATTAGTTTATGGCCTTATATTATTCCACCATCAGTCACCATCTGGCAGGCTGCAGCACCTCATTCAAGCCAAATGTTTGCTCTGGTCGGTGCGCTTATTTTGATTCCAATCATTATTGCTTACACCATTGTGTCTTACTGGGTATTTAGAGACAAAGTCCGTGTAGGTGATGAAGGCTATCATTAAGTATGGAGGGTTTTATGAAAAAGTCATCCGTTAAACTCAATCAAACCCAATGGTTTATTCTGCTATGGCTCGGTGGTTTTTTAGCCTTAGCTGTGATTACGGGTTTGTTTAAAGTCATCTTGATTTATGCAGCCCCTTACTTAAAGTAATTCCAACCTTCTAAACAAATGCCGTTTGTAGATTCTGCAAACGGCATTTATTATTGATTAAGTGCATCTTTCATTTTGTTATTTCGTGCAGCTCATACATGTATAAATCAGAACAACTCGCTCATAGCATTCGCCAACTCATTGAAAGTGGCACTTTAAGTGCGCATGAAAAATTACCTTCATTAAGAGATCAGGTACAACGCTCTGGCTTTAGTTTAATGACCGTAATGAATGCTTATCAGGAGCTTGAATCACAAGGTCTGATCTATTCAAAAGAAAAGTCTGGATACTTTGTTGCTGAACAAATTGCACTAAAGCCACTCGAGCAATATTCAGTTGTTTCGCTCAATTCTAAAATTGAAATTAACTCATTAGTTTTTAAATATCTTAAGTCAATTCAACATGAATCTGTCGTACCTTTTGGTTCAGCTTTTCCGGACAGTCAGCTTTTAACAGCTCCCAAACTCATTCAAATTATGGGACAGCTTGCGCGGCAAAGACAAAGTTATGACCAGACCACAAGCTTACCGCCAGGCAATTTAGCCTTAAGAAAACTGATTGCTCAGCGCTACTGTATGCAGGGCATACAGACTGACCCAGATGACATTGTCATTACATCTGGAGGCTTGGATGCACTTAACCTTTCTCTACAAGCCGTTGCTCAACCCGGCGATTATATTTTATTACAGCAAACCGTGTTTTATGGCGCTTGGCAGGCAGCAGAACGTTTAGGGCTTAAAGTGATTACCATTCCTGAACATCCTCAGCATGGTTTTGACCTAGAAGCTTTTGAACAAGTCATTCAAACATATCCAATCAAGGTGTGTTGGCTGATGTTGAATGCCCATAACCCGATTGGTTTTACAGTCAGTGATGACATAAAATATAAAATTGCCAAACTACTTCATGAGCATCAAATTTATTTGATTGAAGATGATGTCTATGAAGAGCTTTTTTATGGCGGCCAAAAACCACTTTCAATGAAGTATTTTGACCAACAAAATCTGGTACTTCACTGCTCGTCTTTTTCTAAAACATTAGGTGCAGGTTTTCGGGTCGGTTGGGTTTATGCGGGTAAATTTTCAGACCATATTCAACACTTGCAGCTTATGAGTACCATTTCAGTAAATGCACTTATTCAAAATGCATTGGTTGAGTTTTTATCTCATCATCATTATGAAAAGCACTTGCGTACACTTAGACTTTCACTTGAGCGTTATAAAAAGCAGTTTTATCACTATTTAAAGCAGCATTTACCGAGCTCTTGCGAAGTGTATTACTACCCAAGTGGCTATTTTCTATGGGTCAAACTTCCTAGTACGCTAGACAGTATGCAAGTTTATGAAGAGTTGATTCAGCAAGACATTGGCGTTGCACCAAGCCCTCTGTTTAGTGTTTTACCTGCACAGCAGCATTATTTGAGAATTAACTGTTCTTTTGAATGGAACACTAAAATTCAAAATGCATTAGATCAGGTTATCAAAACCATTCAACAAAGAGTTGAAGCAAGTCTCTAAAGAAATGCTTCGACCTAAGCACAATTTTATAGACTTTATTTTGTGGTAACTTTATAGCTCAAATCTATAGTTTTTAGGGAAACAGGTTCAAGGGATTAATATGGAAATTGATGAAGAACTCACCCTTAAAAAAATACAGATTTTTTTGGCTTTCATGCGCTGTGGAAATTTGTCTAAAACAGCCACAGAAATGCAGTTGAGTAATGTCAGTGTTCATAAAGCCTTACACTCTTTAGAAAGCGCTTTACGTTGCCCTCTTTTTAAAAATGAAGGCCGTAACCTCATTCCTTTAAAAAGTGCTTATGTCTTTGAAGAACGGGCACAAAAAATCGTACAAGACATTTTTATTACCGTAAATAAAACCAGAGAAGCAGCAGGTTTTGCAGCCAAGGTTTTACATCTAGGTTCTCTTTATTCTTTGACGGTAAACACCATTCCAAATGTGATTAGCGGCCTTAAACTCAGACGCAGTGAGCTTGATATTCAACTGTTGCTGAGTTCAAATCAGGACTTGGTGAAAAAGCTTAAAGCAACCGAGCTTGATGCCATTATCGTGGCTTTAAATGAAACCACTCAAGATGATGACTTTGAAATTTTGCCGATGTTTTCAGATGACATTTTTTTGGCCGTCAATAAAGATTCAAAATATGCCGATTTTAAAGATATTGATTTAAGCCTTTTAAAAGAAGAAACTTTTTTAACTTTAACTAAGGGTTTTGCAACTCATAACGACAGCGACATTATTTTTAAAAAAGCAGGTTTTTCACCAAAAGTTGCTTTACAGGTCAATGATATTTTTACCTTAATTAGTATGGTCAGCTCAGGTGTCGGTTTTGCTCTACTACCCGGCCGTATTTCTGCAGTTTATGAAAGTTCAGTAAAACTTATTCCACTAAAACAGCAATATCACATGCAACAAGAAATCGGTCTCGTCTTTTTAAAAAGTAAGGAACGAGACCCAAACTTACTTGCTCTGATTGCTGAATGTCGAATGTTTGCCTCTAATTTCAAAAATAAAAAAGACCGTTGTTAATAGCAACGGCCTTTTTGACTGAATATTAAATATTTATTAACCGACTAAAGCTTTAACAGCAAAGAACAAAACAGTCGGCCCCATTAAGCAACCAAGACCTGTATGGAACGTTGCTGTAAGCGCACCGTAAGGAACCAAACGGCGATCTGTCGCTGCTAAACCAGCCGACACACCACTCACAGTTCCTGCCAAGCCACCAAAAATCATGGCAGAACGTGGATTGTCTAATCCCATAAATTTTGCGGTAAGTGGTGTTGAAACCATTACACAAATTGCTTTCACCAGCCCCGTTGCAATTGAAAGCGCCATGACCTCAGAACTCGCACCAATGGCAGCACCTGTAACTGGCCCCACAATGTAGGTCACTGCACCTGCGCCAATTGTGGTAATGCTTACCGCATCACGATAACCAAAAATCCATGCAAACATACAACCGACAATAAATGGCAAAATGGTTCCGAGGAATAAAGAGAAAGCGCCAATAAATCCGGCTTTTTTCGCCTCAGTCGCTTGTACCTCAAATGCAGTTGCGACAATGGTAAAATCACGAAGCATTGCACCGCCCATGAGTCCGACACCGGTAAAAAGTGCAAGATCGGTAATCCCTTTTTCACCACCTGTCATTTTTCCGCCAAACCATGCCAAGATTAAACCAATCACAATCGCAATTGCTGAAGCATGCACTCGTCCCTTGGTTAAATATTTAGATAGCTTGGTCGACAACCACATAATTAAAGCAATTAAGGCGAAAGCTGTAATTAAACCTAAATGGGTTAAGTCCTTTAATAATAATTCAACCATGAACTTTGCCTCCAATGCGGTTTAATGTGGTGTCTTCTTCCTTCGGTAAAGGGCTTGCCTTGTTGTAGCGGCTTAAGCCTGCAATGGTCAGTGTGCAAACAATAACCGAAACTACTGCCGCAAAAAGTGCCATATGTCCACTAGATAATGCTGTAACCACATTTTGTTGTGCTGCCATGGCAACAACAACAGGAATATACATGGTGCCCCAGAATGAAACGCCTTTTTCGGTTTCAACTGTCATAACACCACGTTTTTCCATCCATAACCGTATACAAATGAGTAAAATCATGGCGATACCCACGCCACCAACATTGGACTTTACACCCAATAAAACGCCCAACAGATCGCCAACAATAACACCTACCAAGGTGCAAAGTGCGAGTAAACCAACTCCATATATAATCATGACAATCCCTCATATCCTTGGATCATTTATGCTTTTGTAAAATCTGACTCAAAAAGAAAAACAATTTGCCTGTTCTTTTTGCATTGCCATCTGAATAGTGTCTATGCGTGTCCCTTGAAATGCCAACACGGTTCCTTCTTTAAATGTTCGGCGTGCAAGTGTAGTAAGTACCGTTCCCGGTAAAGCTTCGATCTGCAATCTCACACCTCGCTCCCATGCAGCTTGGATGGTACTTTCCCAATCTACAGTTCGACTCATATTAAAAGCCAAGTCATCACCAATCTGTTCTGGCCTGCTAAGCGTACGAGCCGTTGTACCACTTAAATAACGTATTTTAGGCTGCTTTAAAGTCACTCCCTCCATAGACGCTGCAAGTTGCGTTGCTTGCTGACTTAATAATTCACAGTGCGATGGCACCGATACATCTAATTTTTTTGCCACCACGCCTTGTTGCTTTGCCAAAACAGCAACTTGGTTCATGGCCTCAAAACTTCCTGAAATAACGATCTGGTTATGTGCATTAATATTTGCGACAAACACCTCTGGCGCTATTTCATAAATCTGTTTGACCCATGTTTCAACAGCTGAACGGTCTGTACCAATCAGAGCAGTCATACCATAGCCCGTTGGATAGGCGTTTTGCATGAGTTCACCTCGATAGGCAACCAAACGAACGGCATCCTCAAAGGCTAAAACTTCTGCTACAACCGCAGCAGACCATGCACCAATTGATAGACCAGCCACATAATCAGGTGTTAAGTTTTCCTCAGTTAATAGTGCAGAACTCACCACACCTGAAATCAGTAAACAAAGCTGTACTGCACGTGTCGATTGCAATGTAGCCGAACTATCTAGCATCAAGACATCTTCTTTGAGTGCATCCGATGCACGCTCAAGGTATTCTTTAACCAGAGCTGTTTGAGGTAAGTCGTGCAACATATTGCTTCGTTGCACACCTTGTCCCGGATATACCCAAATTGAAGCCATGATATCTATTCCCTAATTCCATGGGTTTTCTACTAAAACAGCACCATCAGGACGTTTCAATAGAACTTTTTCACTGTTCCCAGCCCATTCTTTTAACGCCAACCCACCTTGTGAAAGTTGTAGCTGTATATCCACATTCAGCCCTGCTTGCTGAAAATTTTCGAGTAGTTCAATTGCCTGCTTTTTAGCAAAAGGTTGTTCAGCTCGAATCAACAAATCTATGTCACTTTGCTCGGTTACTGTTTTAATGCCCGTTGCCAGTTCAAACCCAAAACTTCCTGTATATCCCCAACATCCTGAAAAATTTTTCATAATGCTGGAAATACTCTGTAAACGTTCTGCCAAGTGCTCAAACTGTTGCGTATCTACATGAATCAGCGCTTCTGGCTTAAGCTGTCTGCTAATCTCTGATCGTGGCATTTGAGCTGCATATCGTTGATGACGAAATTGCCCTCTTACTCCCACAGCCACCTGATCTACAGGAGTAATTGACCGTCGAACTACAACAGGATCGCCTCGTTGCAATATCTCTTTCACCCAAATCGGAGCATCATCAGCCAAGCAATCGACCGTCATACCCCACAATAAATCATGGGCTTCGAGCTTAAGTTTCATGACCATTGCTCGCGCAATAATTCACGGACCTTTTTAGACATTTGACGGTTTTTGCCGTGAAGCCTTTGTTCCAATCCTCTCGATTGATCAGCATTAATTTCTTTAAATGCTTGAGCAACCACCTGTTTCGCTAACAAAAGATCATCGGTTGTCGGTTGTTCAGGGTTTTCAACAGATAACAGTTCAGATAACAAACCTAGAGTTGCATAACTTTCAATGTCATAAGCCATTGGCGGAATGCTTGATGCCAATTGCTCTAACTCATCAACCGATCGCAAGGTAACGCGTGCAGCAGATTCCTTACCCATCGCATGCACCATAACACCTGGATCTTTTAAGGCAATAATACGATTGGCTTGGTATCCATGCGCCAAGAAAGCTCCCGACATCGACTTACCAACCAATAAACTCACAATAGGATGGCCTGCCAATCTGGCTCTGGCATAGCTATCTACTGCACCCGCTAAAGCTTGATGAATACCTAATAATTCTTCACGGCGCCCATAGGCCTGACTCGGGACATCAACCAAACATAAAATGCCGCGTTTATTTTCAGTCTGAGCATCGGCTTGAATCACGTCATCAACTGCTTTTGCTAAATTCCAGCCTTCCAGCAGTCCAACCTCACCTTGTCTCGCGCGTGGGAACAGATTATTGCTGTCTTGGACAACTGCAATCACACGTACTACTTGCTGATCAATCTGACCATCAGCTACCCAAACCGAAGCTGGAAAACCATCAACTGTCTTAAAGCCTTGCGTCAGTGCTTTAAACCAATGTGCACCACGAGTAGATGCTTTTAATGTATCAACGGCGATATTCATGCTTGCTCTCCTTGATACAAAGCTTGAACTTGTGCTGGGGTAATCTGCTCAGCAGTATCGACTTGTTGTAGCTTCGCTAAATAGAATGAGTAATGTGAACTACGATGCTGCTGAGGCACGCCTTGAGTTAAATAATCGATGACTTGCTGACGAATTTTTTGGCGATCATCGTCAACAAAAGCATCTGCCAAACCACTAGCGAAACGCTGATTACCACCAGTAATACTCCATATAAATGGACGATCTTTGGCGTTATATTCTTGAACACCAGCTTCTTGTTCAATCACTTGCGGGCCATTTAAGCCTAAACGTCCTTCTTGTGTCATTACAATATAGCTACATAGACCACCTGCAATTGACATACCGCCAAAGCACCCTACACTGCCTGCGACCACTGCAATCACGGGTTGATACTGACGTAAGTTAACAATTGCAGCCTGAATCTCGGCAATTGCAGCCAACCCCAGATTTGCTTCTTGTAAGCGAACGCCGCCCGTTTCCAACAGTAAAATTGCCGCTGTTGGAATACCTTTTAGATTGTCTTCAACTGCAAGTTCTAAGGCACCCGCAATTTTGGCACCGCCCACCTCACCTAAACTTCCGCCTTGAAATAAACCTTCAATAGAAATTAGAACCACTGGGCGTTCTTGAATAGATCCTTTTGCAATCACTACACCATCATCTGCTTGCGGCACAATATTTTGCTGAGCCAACCAAGGCGACATAACACGTGCAAATGGGTCGAGCAACTCTCGAAAAGTCCCTTCATCTAATAGCGCTTTGGCACGCTCTCTTGCGCTGAGTTCAATAAAATCTTGTTTATTTAACAAACTCTGAATATCAGTCATGAGCAATCTCCTCCAATGCTTGTTCTAGACGTAAGCGAACGACACCGGGAGTTGCACCAAAGTCATGAATATCAATATTGACCGCTGGCGGTATTTGCGCAGTAAAAATCCGTTCAAAAAGATTGTGCCAACGTGCTGCACTGCCATCTACCGAAGTCACCACGTGAATAGAAGCTTTTCCTGTTTCACCAGGTTCCATCAAAATTTCTAAATCACCCGAGCCAACACATCCTACTAGTGCTTTTTTTACAGGTGGCTCTGTGGCCACAAATTCAAAATGAAGTGTTTCCATAATCAAAATCCCTTTTTATTTTTCACAGATGACTGCTCAGCACGATCTATAAACAAGGTTGCTGCCAACAAATCTGCGGCACCACCAGCAGAAGCCTTCATCCTAAGCAGATCAATCTCTAAAAGATGTAAAGCACGTCGACCTTCCAAGCTTGAGCTGCCGCCCAAATCCAGTACTTGCTGAGCACCTTGTTGCATACGCTTTAAGCCATTTGTTCCAGATCGATAAAGCACGCAGGTATCGGTCAGGTCAGTCATCATCGCAAGTAAGGCATCTAAACGAGCGAACTCTTCTTTCATTGGTTTACTACGACTTTGGTAAAGCTGCTTTAAACCAAAATTCACAATAGTTGGAAAACCTTGTTGAGCCTGTTCTTTGGCACCTAAGATGCCTAATTTCTTTTGTACTTGCTGACCATGACTCAAGGCCTGCTTTGGAATAAAACGATCTTCAAGCTGAGCAATCTGACCTGCTAACTGGCATAGTTCAACAGCCGATAAATATTGTTGATTGGTGCGTGCCAATGCTGCTGCCGTAACCATTAAACCTAAGGCCCAAATTGCACCGCGGTGTGTGTTAACACCATCTGTTGCCAACATCATGGTCTTTTCACCTTGGCGGCCAATTTCACCAATGTCTTCGCGCAAGGCTAAACAAACCTCACCATGATGCTTTGCAGCTTGGGTCATTGCCTCAAACATGGGCCCTAAACTTTTTGCAGAGCGCTCCATTAACTCCAAATTCAGGTCATCATGCGCACCACTGCCACGGCGATCTACCAAAGCTGGTTTGGGCGTCAGATTAACTTCATCAATCAAAGCCTCGACCGCCATATCTGCTAAAAGCTGACTATCGCTAAGTGCTTGATATTGAAATTGTGCCATCATTACCAACTCCTGAATTTTGCAGGTGGTTGATATAAACCATCGGACCATGTCACCAAGTCGGCAATATTTTTCGCGGCTAAAAGCTCACGTGTTGCATCGGTGCGGCGAATACCTAAATCTTCAGGGAATACCACCAAGCCTTCGCTTCTTAAACGTGCTGTTGTTTTAGGGTCCTGAGTTAAACCAATACTGGTCACGCCTGCCACAGCAGCAATCATGGCTTGACGCTCTTCTTGGCTGCTTGCTTTATATAGATAAGCAATGCCTTCTTCGGTGAGTAAATGGGTCACATCATCGCCATAAATCATGATCGGTGCTAAAGGTAGGCCTGCTGTTTTAGCCACATCAATGGCATCAAGACGCTCCACAAAAGTCGGCTTGCCACCCTCTTGGAAGGTTTCCACCATTTGCACAACTAACTTTTTACCACGTGCCAAATAGGTTTCTGTTTCATTAGCGCCTTGCAAACGCATATCTAGCCATGCTGGCGTATCGTGGCGACGTCCGCGTGGATCATGCCCCATGTTTGGTGCACCACCGAAACCAGCCAAACGACCTTTGGTAACGGTTGAAGAATGTCCCATACCATCAACTTGCAAAGTTGCGCCAATAAATAGATCAACGGCGTACTGACCGGCGAGCTGACACATCATGCGGTTGGAACGTAAAGCGCCATCACGACCTGTAAAGAACACATCAGGACGAGCTGCAACATATTTTTCCATACCAAGTTCGGTACCAAAACAATGCACACTTTCAACCCAACCTGTTTCAATCGCTGGAATTAAGGTTGGATGCGGATTTAGTGTCCAATTTCGGCAAATTTTTCCTTTTAAACCTAAAGATTCACCATAGGTCGGTAAAATCAATTCAATTGCCGCAGTGTTAAAACCAATACCATGGTTTAACGATTGCACATTATGCTTTTCATAAATTCCGCGAATTGCCATCATCGCCATGAGCACATGCACAGGTTTGATGTGTTTCGGGTCGCGAGTAAATAACGGTTCGATATAAAATGGCTGGTCTGCGACCACCACATAATCGACCCAAGAAGCAGGAATATCGACACGTGGTAACTCTGTTACGTCATCGACCAGTTCATTGACCTGAACAATCACAATACCATCACTAAAAGCGGCAGGTTCAATAAGTGCTGGAGAATCTTCGGTACTTGGGCCTGTATAGATATTGCCTTGACGGTCTGCCATAAAGCCCGCAGAAAGCACCACATTTGGAATAAGGTCGACCACCAAACGTGAATACAACTCGATATAGGTATGAATCGCACCAATCTCTAGCAGCCCATCTTCAATTAATTGACTAATACGTAAACTTTGCGGGCCAGCAAAAGAAAAATCGAGCTTACGTGCAATGCCTTTTTCAAACAGATCAAGATGTTCCGAACGCCCAACGCTTGGCATAATCATATGTAAATCATGCAAAACATCTGGATTAGTTTGTGCCAAAGAACGTGAAAGGAAATCTGCCTGCTTTTGGTTATTCCCTTCGAGTACAACTCTGTCACCTGGTGTAATTAAAGTTTCTAAAACTTTAATAATGTCTTGAGTTGGAATCACCACACCATCGGTATATTGGTTTGCCATCTCTAGTTTTAATTGTTTGGCATGACGCCGCTTTGTCCATAAACGTT
Organism: Acinetobacter sp. IRS14; assembly: GCF_034650275.1. NCBI lineage: Bacteria > Pseudomonadati > Pseudomonadota > Gammaproteobacteria > Moraxellales > Moraxellaceae > Acinetobacter > Acinetobacter sp. IRS14. The sequence goes on along the minus strand of NZ_JAOVFN010000009.1, from coordinate 109,289 downwards.
CTTTATTCTGAACTGATCCTTCCATGTGCTTACCTATATAGATCGCAGTTTTGTTCTGTATCTATAAAAACGCTTTATGGAATTTTGATCAATCAACCTACATCAGTGGTTATTAACCTCAGGTTAATGATTTATTTTAAGGTGGCTGAAAAAGAATTTGAGAGAATAGACATATTAAATGTCTTAAATAAATAGACTTATTTAGAAAAATTGGGGCTTCAATTGTTTTGTATCAAACTATCAGATGATAGAATATTAAGTCTGATTATTCAGCTGCAATTACTTGATAAAAAATAGTTTATGCCAAAGAAATATTGTTATAACTAAGAACACCTCAACATTTTCAAGCTGAGCTGTTGATACTTTCTTCTTATATAAAAACTCAGCACCCAAACTCATCGATTAACACATATAAAAAGGCTCTCATGCTTCAAAATACGATGCATCGCCAAGTTCTTATTTTGGCGAGTTCTCAGTCACTTTACCAAACCGTATCGATCATGGTCATGACGATTGGTGGTTTGGCTGGGGCAAATATTTCAAATACACCGATACTAGCAACTTTACCCATCGCATCTATGTTTTTGGGTACAGCCTTAATGATGTTCCCTGCATCAATGTTGATGGCACATGTAGGACGGCGTAAGGGTTTTCTTTTCGGCGCTTTTCTAGGTGTAATTGGCGGTATTATTGCCGCCATTGGTATCTTTTATAGTTCACTTACTCTCTTAGCCTTAGGCACGTTATGTGTCGGAGCCTACCAATCCTTTGCTCAGTTTTATCGTTTTGCTGCCAGTGAAGTAGCAGATGATGCATTCCGTTCACGTGCCATTTCTTGGGTTATGGCAGGTGGAGTTGTTGCAGCACTGATTGGCCCGACTTTGGCGCGCTTTGGTGGACCTTTATTCCAGCATTTGGAATATATCGGTTCATTTTTAATTATTAGCATCATTTCACTTGTCGCAATGGGCATTTTATCTAGCCTACATATTGCCAATACAGTTGAGCAAAAGTCTGACTTTTCTGCTGGTCGCCCATGGCAACAGATTGTCTTTCAGCCTACCTATTTAGTTGCTTTGTTTGGTGCCGTCACAGGTTATGGCATTATGATTTTAGGTATGACTGCAACACCCATAGCCATGCGACATTCACATCATGAACTTGGAACGATTACAACCGTCATTCAGCTTCATGTGCTTGGTATGTTCCTACCTTCATTCTTTACTGGACATTTAATCGCCCGATTTGGTGTGCTTAAAATCATGTTTGCCGGTCTTATATTATTTGCTTGCTATATTGGTTTTTCCCTCTCGGGTATTCAGTTCGCATCGTTTGCAATCTCACTCATTTTATTAGGTGTGGGATGGAACTTTTTATTTATTGGCAGCACTTCTTTACTTACCGGAACATATACAGCGGCTGAAAAAGCCAAGGCTCAAGCCATTAACGACATGACTGTTTTTGTTGCCGGCTTAATTTGTTCTTTTAGCGCAGGTGCTTTACTCGATTTATTTGGCTGGGAAGCAATGAATATTGCTTTAGTACCGTGGCTAGTAATTGCAGCATGCTCATTACTATGGTTAAGCAAAAGACGGCAAGAAACTTTAATTTAATTTTGTGTATCTGCTCTTATTTCGAGGAAATAATATTTTAAAAATTTGGCGCACTTTGATTAAACATTGTCGCCATTCGATTTGGATAAATACTGTTCAAATTTCTATGATGCCTCTATCGAAAAGCAAGTTCCTTAAAACTTTAGTTGAGAGACAGAATATGAACACAGTTAAAGAAAAAATCGTTCTCATCACAGGCGCATCATCTGGTATGGGAAAAGCATTTACCAAAGCATTACTCAAAGAAGGTGCAACTGTTTATGCCGTTGCCCGTCGTGTTGATGCTATGCAAGAACTAAAAACACTCGGTGCTCATACATTAAAAATGGATATTACCAATCAGGACGATATCGACCAAGTTGTGAAAACTATTGAAAAAGAAACCCATGGTGTTGATATTTTAGTTAACTGCGCAGGCTTCGGCATGTATGGCGCCATGGAAGATACTTCCCTTGCCGATGCACGCTATCAATTTGAAGTGAATCTGTTTGGTATGGCCTATTTAACTCAAAAAATTCTTCCAAGTATGCGTAAAAAAATGCAGGGTCGAATTATCAATATTTCATCAATGGGTGGGAAAATCTATACACCACTTGGTAGTTGGTATCATGCGAGCAAACATGCAGTTGAAGGTTGGTCTGACTGTCTACGTTTAGAGTTAAAATCATTTAACATTGATGTTGTTGTCATTGAACCCGGTGCTATCGCAACTGAATTTGCAGATGTGATGGTCAAGCCTATGCTTGAGCGTTCAGGGCAAAGTGCCTACAGCCACATGGCGACGGCAGTTGCTAATGCAACACATACCTCTGTTGAAAAAGGTGCACTTTCAGACGTGCAAGTGGTCGTTGATATGCTCATGAAAGCTGTTCATGCATCGTCACCTAAAACACGTTATGTGGGTGGAAAATATGCCAAACTGATGATATTTGTACGTAAATGGTTTGGCGACCGTGTGTTTGATCGTATGGTGATGTCAGTTATTAAATAAATTAAGTGACCAACACAAGCTTAATGTTGAGATGCTCAAATGAAATATGCTTCAAATTTTGCCTTAAATACCAACTGGAAGTTATTACTGAATGACCTAGGCATAAATGTTGAAGATGCATTACGTTTGGCATCTCTACCGCTTGATTTATTCAACCGTAAAGATGCAAGCCTTACGCCTGTTCAATATTTCAATTTTTGGCACGCAATTGAACAACTTGCTGGAATAAATGACTTACCTTTAAAAATTGGTCAAATGATTACAGTTGAACTGTTTGATCCAGCGATTTTTGCGTGTATTTGTAGTCCAAACTTTAATATTGCGATACAGCGTCTATCTGAATTTAAAAGACTCGTTGGGCCAATGCAGTTACAAGTAGCAATTGATAACGACACAACAATGCTAGAACTCAAATTTTATAATGTATCTACGCCAACGCCGCAAAGTCTTGCCATGTCAGAACTGGTCTTTTTTGCTCAATTAGCAAGAATATGTACAAGACATCAGGTTATACCTTTGAAAGTTACGCTGCCCGATTTGCCTAGTCATCTGGCAGAATACAAAACATTTTTTGGCGTACTTCCACAAAAAAGTGAACACATTTCAATTGTCTTTTCACGCCAAGATGTTGAACGTCCTTTTTTAACAGCCAACCCGACCATGTGGTCTTTTTTCGAGCCAAACTTGCAACGTAGTCTTATACAGCTTGATGAAGATGCAACAGTTAGCGAAAAAGTTAAAGCAATTCTTTTAGAAAACCTACCTGCTGGACTGTGTACGATAGAAGATGTTGCTCAACGACTCGCGATGAGCAAACGTACGCTACAACGGCTACTTTTAGAAGAGCAAACTAATTTTAAAACGCTTTTGGATGCCACACGTCAATCTCTTGCCCAACATTATTTAGAAAAATCATCAATGAGCACGGGTGAAATTTCATTTCTATTGGGCTTTCAAGAGCACAATTCTTTTAGCAGAGCATTTAAAAACTGGACAGGTAATACTCCGCAAGAATATAGACTTATGCATTAATTCCTAACGCGGCTTGTTCAACATCCATTCCAAGTTTTGGCGAACCGCAGGCCACTCATGTTTCAAAATGCTATAAACGTGAGTGTCCCGCAAAATATCATCTTTCACAATTTGATGACTTCTCAGCACACCATCAAGCTTTGCACCTAAACGTACAATTGCAGTTTGACTTTGAACATTTAAAGAAGATGTACGTAACTCAACCGCAATACAGTTCAATGACTCAAATGCGTGGGCCAGCAATAGCTTTTTACACTCAGTATTTACAGGTGAGCGCTGTGCAGACTTGCGGTACCACGTCGAACCAATTTCTACACGGCGATGTGCTTCTTCAATATTCATTAAAGTTGTCATACCTAACGCCTGACCTGTTTTTCGGTCTTCAATATAAAAAGGCAACATAGAACCAGATTTTTGCAAACCGAGACGTCTTTCAATTTCAGCAGCCATTTGTTCAGGTCTTGGCACACGGGTATACCAAAGATTATAGAGTTCCCCATCGCAAACAGCCTCTTTGAGCGCTTCAGCTTGAGTTACATTTAGTGGTTTTAAAATAACGTGCTCACCTACCAACTCAACAGGTGTAGTAAAAGACATCTTTGTCTCCTCAATTGATATTAAAGTTGTATATTTTCGAAATTATTTATTTAACTCAGCCACACTATACATAGCGTCCGCTATGGTTTGATGACCAAATTTCGATAGGCCATCTGCCGCGCCCAAAATGTCTCGACGTTCTTTGTTTTGCCCAAGTTTTGATTTTCCTCGCAACTTGGTAATTTCAATCTCAATACCTACAATCGCATTTAACATCGGTTCAAGATAGTCCTTTGGTGCATCGGACATTTTCCATGGTTCAGGTTGAGATGTTTCATGGGTACGAGTTAAACGAGCCACAACACCACGGACGTAACGTTCATCATCTCGAATGGTTACTTTGCCATAAGCATGCACAACCCTATAGTTCCATGTCGGTACTTGTCTGTGCTGTTCATGTTTGGATGGGTACCAGTTTGGTGAAATATAAGCATCGCCTGCTTGAAACACGACCAACACCTCATCTCCATTTTTAATGTCCTGCCAGACAGGATTAACTCTAGACACATGCGCACGTAGTACACCCAATTCCCCTTCACCTGCCTGTAATTCGAATGGAAGATGATTTGCATCTAAGCCATTACTTCCATGCGTAAAAAGCACACCAAACGGATATTCGGTAATAAGAGAATGCAATACATCCAAACGGTTTTCTGCATAATCATCGGGGATATACATGGCTCAAAACCTCACTGTAAATATCAGGATTATTTATATTTTGTGTTGTAAATTTTCTGGTTTCTGTGGTTTATTAAAAAGAACCACTTTGTATTTTTTTAAGTAGACCAGAATTATGGCAAGAATGGCAAAAGTTGTTGAACTTCCGTCTATTGCAAAGATTAATAAAAGCCAAGGAAAGATAAGTGCTCAACTAACCCAAGCTTTGCGTGAAGCTGTACAAAGTGGTGATTTACAACCGGGAGATCCGTTGCCTTCTTCACGTGAACTGGCTCAAACACTTGGAGTCGCTCGCGGAACGATTATCGAAGCTTACGATCAGCTTTTAGCCGAAGGTGTGTTTGACTCTCAAGCACGAACGGGCACCTATGTGTCTCATGCTTTAGCTAAAAAAACTACACCGCAATATTCTCAAAAAGAGACCACACCTAACTCAATCCCTTTGACGAAGTCGGCACGTTCTTATGCCCAAGTGCTTAAGGAGTTTAAACCACTTCCTCATGCCCCTTTTGCAGTGTCTGTTCCCATTGCTCGCACCCAACCGAGTGATATTTGGCGTAAGTTTGGTAATAAATTTAGATCACGAGGTGCAGGTGTTCCTTCGGGTTATGGCGAGCCTCAAGGCGTGCTATCACTAAGAGTTGCTATAGCAGACTATGTACGCCGATCACGCTCTGTCCACTGCGAACCTGAACAAATTGTGATTACTCCTGGCATTCAGCAATCACTTTATATTTGCAGCCAGATTTTATTTGAAGCAAAAGATGAAGTTTGGATTGAAGATCCAGCTTATCGGGGTACCACAGCCATTTTTGAACATGCTGTACACAACATTCGGATGGTGCGTGTTCCTGTCGATGAAGAAGGTATTCAGGTTGAAACCGGAATTAAGCTTTCTAAACATGCACGTGCTGCTTTTGTGACTCCATCTCACCAATATCCACTTGGCATGCCGATGAGTCTAGCAAGACGTACGGCTTTATTGGCTTGGGCAAAACAGCAAAATGCATGGATCATTGAAGATGACTACGACAGCGAACTCCGTTATAACGGACAACCCTTCCCATCTTTACAAGGTATGGCGCCCGACCAAGTCATTTATCTTGGGACTTTCAGTAAAGTTTTATTTCCTTCCCTTAGACTTGGCTATGCCGTGTTGCCTAAAGAACTGGTAGCTCCTTTTTGTGGACTAAGGGTCTTAATTGATCGACACCCACCAGCTGCCGACCAGCATGTTTTGGCTGCTTTTATTCAAGAGGGCTATTTAGAGCGGCATATTCGACGGACTCGAAATGTCTATGCAGAAGTTCGAGAATACATTATTGGCTTGATTGAACAATACATCCCTCAAGAACTGGCTTGGTTACAGCCGGGCGATCAAGGCATGCATATGGTGTTATGGCTGGCTCATCATATTAATGATATTGACGTTGCAAGCTCGGCAGTCGATGCAGGCATTGCGATTAAAGCAATTTCACCGACATTTTCAAAAGAACAACAACGTCCGGGGTTAATTGTTGGCTTAGGCGATTTTGAACCCGAACTGATGAGACAAGCCATCAAAAAACTATCAAAGATTATTCAACAACATGACAAGCCGACTTAGACAAAGCCTACAACAGCAACCATAGATGAATCGCAAATGGCCCAATCAGCACCATTAAAATACCTGCAATAACCATGGTTAAACTGGCAATTACACCTTCTTCACTATTACGTTGCTGTGCTCTAACTGTACCAAAACCGTGGGCTGCATTGCCGAAGGCTGCCCCATTTGCCACATTAGAACGGATTTTAGTAATCGCTAAAATCGCATCGCCGCAAATCATACCGACCAAACCAGTAATAACGGTAAATAGTGAAACCAATGCTGCCGAACCGTGAATATCTTCAGCTAAAATCATGGCAAATGGTGTTGAAATAGAACGTGCCATCAAACTATTGGTCACTTCAGGGCTAAAGTGGAACCACTGCGCCATCTCATAGGCAGACATCACACCTACACTCATCCCCACAATAATCGCAATTGAAAGGACCCCAAGGTTTTTACGAATCGTTTCCCGATAACGATAAATCGGTACAGCAAACGCAACCGTTGCAGGCCCTAACAAATTAACAATCCACTGCGTATCTTCTGCATAAGTTTGATATGAAATTCCAAAAATCGTCATCAAAATGATGGTGAGTACCGGCACACTAATCGCGGGTGATAACCAAAGTTTTGGATTTTTCTGATAGATCCGCTTTGCCACAACATAGGCTGCCAAAGTCCAGATCAGACAAAGAATTGACCAAATATTCATGTCGTTTGCTCTTTAGATATGCTTATGTTGAAGACGTTTTCGAGCCTGTAAATAAGCTTTCAAACGATTGTAATAGTGAATCGTCAGGCAAGTACTGAGCATGACTGAAATGGTCCCAACCGCAATGCTCAAGACAATTTGCCAGCCTTCGGTCATAAACAAAGTTTTATACTGAACTACGGCGACTACAACGGGCACGAAAAATAGTAACAGTTCACCTAAAACAACGGTTGCTCCCATTGCCACCTGATCCATTTTGATAATTTTAAAGAACAGGCATAAAAGCAATAAAAACATACCTAAAATGCCTGCTGAGACAGGTACGCCAAGCTTTTGATGTAAGAGATATCCGACCCACCAAAATCCAGCCAAAATCAAAATTTGTTTAACTAAAACTAAAAGTGAAGGTTGTGTGGGTGTGCCAGAAGCAGATTCAGTACTCATTTTGCGAAATTAGATGGTTAACTACACCATTATGCTATCCTGGTTAAAGTTGCTAAATATGAATTATTCATGTTAATTTTATTCCAAAATGGAATAATTTATTCTTTATTATGCTTTCACTAAAATCACTACAGTGCTTCGTTACATTGGTAAAAACTAAAAGTTTTACCCGTACTGCTGAAGAGTTGTATCTGACTCAACCCACTATTAGTAAAATATTACAGCAGCTTGAAGAGCAACTTCAGGTACAGCTTTTGGTTAAACCTGATCATGGACGAAAAAGACAAATTGAACTAACTGAAATTGGAGAGCGCATTTATCAACATGCAATCGAGCTTCTTCAGGCAGAACAAAACATCTTTCTTGAAATTGAAAACTATCAACAATTAAAAACAGGAACTTTAAAACTTGGCGTTCCGCCTTTAGGCTCGCAGCTCTTAACGACTGCCCTATTTGATTATCATCAGCAATTACCAGATATTGAATTAGCTTTTATGGAAGTGGGCTCACGTGGTATTGAGCAAGCTTTGCTTAACAATGAACTAGACGTTGGCGTTTTATTGCAGCCTTTTGATACGCAAATCTTTAATAGCATTGAGCTATGTAACTACCCTTTAATGGTTCTTTTACGTCGGGATGCGAGTTGGGCAACCCGCAAAAAAATAAATCTAGAAGAGCTACAACACCAATCATTTTTAATGTTTCCTGAAAATTTCTCTTTAAACAGTATTATTCTCGATGCCTGTAAGCAGCATGGTTTTTATCCAACCATTGCTTGTCGTACCAGCCAATGGCACCTCTTGGCAGACATGGTGCTACAGCGAATGGGGATTGCTCTCTTGCCACAATATTATACCGACATGCTTGACTCTAGTTTATTTGCAGCGGTACCGCTTGAAAAACCAAATATTCAGTGGCACTTAGTCATGGCTTGGAAAAAGAATCTTCCTGTCTCACCAGCTGTACAGGCGTGGCTTAGTATTGTTCGTCAGCATTTTCAGCACATTAAGCCCTAACGTTGAACACTGAAATGGCTTAATTCAAAAACCGATAAAGCTTTTCCACAAAAAAGCTACCCAATCTTGGATCAGCTCACTTAGACTAGATCCGATTGTTTTATGACATGGACAATAATAATGAATAATGAACATTTTAAGCTGTACACAGATTCACAATTTCTAAGCCCCTACGCGTTTACAATTTTTGTAGGGCTACATGAAAAACAAATTCCATTTGAAATAGCGACCATCAACTTAGGCCAGCAAGGCCAGTTTGAAAAATCTTATGTAGCAAAGTCATTAACTGCCAAAGTGCCTGTACTTGAGCATAATGATTTTGCCTTATCAGAATCTTCTGCCATTTTGGAATATCTTGAAGAGCTTTATCCAAACACAGCTATTTATCCAAAAGATATTCAAGCACGCGCAAGAGCAAGACAAATTCAGGCATGGCTCCGATCGGACTTAGTAGCCCTAAGAACTGAACGTCCAACCGATGTTATTTTTATTCAGCCCAAGTCCACTCCACTTTCAGAAGAAGGCAAAAAAGCTGCGGAGAAACTTTTCTTTGTTGCAGAAAAACTTCTTGCGTCTGATGCCGAATTTCTTTTTGGTTCATGGAGCATTGTGGATGCTGAACTTGCCCTGATGCTGCAACGCCTTATTCAAAATGGTGATGCTGTACCAGAACGTTTAAAAAACTATGCATTACAGCAATGGCAACGTCCGACCGTACAAAAATGGCTTGCCTTGCGACATAAATAAATCCTTATATTTACACCAAACACGAGATAAAAAATGAGTGATTCAAACTATATTCCTCCACAAGTTTGGCAATGGACTGGAGAAAAAACCGATTTAAACCAACCGACTTCAGGTGCGCGTTACGAGCATACACTTCCCGTCGGTAAACATCCGCTCCAGCTCTACTCTTTAGCAACGCCTAATGGCCAAAAAGTCACTATTTTGCTAGAAGAACTTTTAGCATTAGGACATCAAGATGCTGAATATGATGCATGGCTGATTAAAATTGGTGAAGGTCAGCAATTTGGCAGTGGCTTTGTAGAAATTAATCCAAACTCTAAAATTCCAGCATTGGTTGACCATAGCCAAAACCCGCCATTAAGAGTGTTTGAATCTGGCTCAATTTTGCTTTACTTAGCTGAAAAGTTTAAAGCTTTCATTCCAACTGATATTACTGCACGTACTGAATGCCTTAATTGGTTATTCTGGCAAATGGGCAGCGCACCTTACTTAGGTGGTGGTTTTGGGCATTTTTATGCTTATGCACCTGTTAAAATTGAATATGCAGTAAACCGCTTTGCCTTGGAAACGAAACGTTTACTTGATGTATTAGATCAGCATCTAGCAAAGCATGAATATTTGGCTGGTTCCGAATATAGCATTGCTGATATTGCGGCGTTCCCTTGGTATGGCGGTCTTGTTAAAAACTGGGTGTATAACGGCGCAGAGTTTTTAGGAGTCGATCAATATAAAAATGTTCAGCGCTGGGCAGATGCGATTTTAGCTCGCCCTGCGGTTCAACGTGGTCGTATGGTCAACCGTACTTTTGGTGATTTAGCTACCCAGTTGCATGAACGCCATGATGCCAGCGATTTTGAGACCAAGACTCAAGATAAAGTTTAATCATCATTTTTAAACAAAACCCACTTTTGCTCAAAAAGTGGGTTTTATCATTCTTTCAATAATATTTTATTGATGCAAAGAAAGTCCCTTTATTGCCTTATCAACGGCCTTTTTAGGCCCTCTTAACGCTAGCCCAACCAAATTTAATTGATTTGCATCATCGGCTAAAAAAACCGCCCGATTATCTTCATCATTTCCTGTAGAAAACATGGCATGTACATAAGGAATTATCGTCAAATCTTGCTCAATTGCTTTGCGATGCGCTTTTTGCATTCCAGATAAATCCCCTTCAAATACCAACATCGGCTGCCCTAACATGTTGCCATACTCATAGCCATTCGCATCGATATAAGGTTTCCCCAACATTTCAGGTACAGCAGAGGCAATCCCTGTTGCCAAAAAAGCCACCACATTTAATCTCTGCCACGTCGCAAGATCATTACGGACAATCAGCGCAATTTTTGTATCAAACATAAACCTCTTTCCTGAATCATAACTTTAACTCGCTCATCATGACTCATTCAGATTTTTTTCGTCTTGTACGTTTGTGCAGGAGCCATCACAAACGTACAAGACCATAAATTTGCGAGTCACTATGCTGGGTTGTTTTTGTTTCAGCAGATACGTTATGGAAATCTTTTTTTATACCTTGAGTGTGATGTATAGCCCCGGTCCTGTAAATTTTATGGGACTAAACGCTGGGCTAACCGGACAGTTCAAAAGAACAATTTATTTTTTTATAGGTGTCGGTTGTGCAATGCTGATGTTATTCATGATTTTTGGATATATCGGTGCCGCGATCATTCCACAAAATGCCTTGCACTATATTGCTTTGTTTGGCGCGTGTTATACGTTTTACCTTTCATATCAAATGCTAAAGTCAGATATCGATATTAGTGACGAAGCCACTGAAGTTCAGGCACTTTCATTCTGGAATGGTTTCTGGATACAAGCTTTAAACCCAAAAGGAATTTTAGTGATTCTGCCTGTTACAACCATTATGTACCCGACAGCACATATCATTGGCGTTCAAATATTCTTCGTATCATTGCTCATTTCACTGGGTGCAGCTGGCGCGCCCTGTCTTTATTCTTGGGCAGGTGCAGTGTTAGGTAAAAAAATTAAAAATAAAATCTGGTTTAATCGTATAAACAAAGTCATGGGAATGATGCTAATCGTTTCTGGCATATTTATGCTTTATGATTTTTTGAAAGGCATGAACCTAATTTAAGATAAAGTCTATGTCAGCCTAAACAGGCTGGCTTTTGTTTAAGAAGAGAGCTTATTGATCATCCGCCATCTGGCTGGAGTCAATCCAAATGCTTTTAGAAAATGACGTGTCATGTGGCTTTGATCAAAAAATCCTGCAATCAATGAAGCTTGAGTTAAGGACTCTCCATACATCAAGCAGGACTTTACAACTTCCAGCCTACGCATAGTCATATATCGATGTGGACTTGTACCAAATAGCAGGCGAAAATCACGTGAAAGACTCCAGCGGTCTCGTCCCACATTTTTTTCAATATCATCTAAAGAGATATTTTCATATAAAGAAGCATGTATAAATTCTCTAGCGCGCTCCGCTGTGACATAGTCATAAGAATGTGAGGTGCGCTGATTATTACCAGAAATATCGTAAAGTGTGGTTGCCAAATCATATAAAGCATCTTGTTTTTCTAAAGGATCAATATGCTGGTCCATTCCCTGTAATAAAACATCGGTTGCTTTAAATAAACGGGGATCCTGACTCAAGCCATTTTCAAAAAATGGTAAAGGTTTGCCCTTCATAATTTCCTGTAGAGTTGCAGGTTCTACGTACACCATCCGATATCTAAAACCATCTCGACTACCTGACTCTCCATCATGTTTTTCATCAGGATGTAAAACCATCGTCATACCCGGCTGGCTATGTTTCATCTCTCCACGATAATGAAAGCTTTGAACACCTGTTAATGTTCGACCAATTGCAAAAGTATCGTGGCGATGTGACTCATACGCATGATCGGTAAAAAAGGCTTCAATTCGTTCGAGACTATTAGGGTCAGAATTTCTAACAATCCAATCATTTGCATTGGGTAATTCAATCACATATTCACCAAAATTTTATATGTGCTAGAGAGCATTCTACCTATACGTTATACGCTATCGTTATTTTGAAAAATACCCCGTATATAACTCACTCAGCCAAGCGACAAAAACGCGTACGCGTGGTGAGAGCTGCCGATGCTGCGGATATAAAGCAGAAACTGACATCTCCGGGATTTCCCACGCAGATAAAACCTCAACCAGTTGTCCGTCTTTTAACTCATTCGCTACATGATAGCGCGGGACCTGAATTAAACCTGCCCCACGTAAAGCAGATAATACATAGTTTTCAGCATCATTTACCGCGATCCAGCTTTTCAAAAAATAATCTTGTTTTTTGCCATTCACCATCAATTCAAATGGATAATTCCGCCCGCCTGCGGTCGAGAAGAAATTGACACAATAATGTGATAACAAATCCTCTGGTTGCGATGGTGTTCCATGTTTATTTAGATAGTCAGGACTTGCACAAATGACTTGTGGCATATCCACCAAATGTCTAGCAATTAAAGTTGAATCATCCAAACGTCCTGCTCTCACCACACAGTCTATCCCTTCCCTAATCAGATCAACCAAGCGATCGCCTGTACTAATTAAGAGTTCAATGTCAGGGTACAGCTGATGAAATTGGTCGATATTGGGTAAAACAATTTTGGTCGCATGTGCGCCTGATAAATCGACACGTAATAAACCACGGGGCTGAGCAATTACATTCCGTAAGGAGGATTCGGCATCGTCGAGTTCCGATAATATTTGTGTACAACGCTCATAAAATGCTTGTCCATCTAGTGATGGCCTTACATGCCGAGTCGTCCGCTCTAGCAAACGACACTGTAAGTTATTTTCTAGCTCTTTAATGGCATTACTTGCTGTAGCACGTGGGATATTTAGCTGATCGGCTGCCTGACTAAAACTACCCAGCTCTACGATGCGGGTAAAAAGTTGCAATGTATCAAATTTATCCATAGTGCTCGCTTTTAACCCTATCTATTATTAATAAATATGGAATTATCTTATCCAATTATGAAGATTTATCCCATATTTCTATATTATTAAAATAAGCCATACTTATTCAAACAGGCAATCTAAAAATGAATATTTCAAGAAAAACAGCTCTGGTTACTGGTGCATCACGTGGTATTGGTCGTGCTATTGCTGAGCGTTTAGCTCAAGATGGCTTTTATGTCATTGTTAACTATGCTGGCAATACAGTGCATGCCCAAGCAACTGTAGATCATATTATTGAGCAAGGTGGTCAAGCCTCTGCTATTCAAGCAGACGTTGCAAATGAACATGAGGTGAGTCGTTTGTTTCAAGAAGCAAAAGCCATTAACGGTCAATTAGACGTTGTGATTCATAGTGCTGGTATTATGCCTATGGCAAAAATTACACCTGAAAGTCTGCCAGATTTCGATAAAGTAATTCATACCAATTTACGTGGTGCATTTTTAATATTGGCGCATGCAGCCGAAACAGTTCCAGATGGTGGTCGGATTATTACGCTTTCAACGAGTGTAATTGCTAAATCTTTTCCGGCATATGGTCCCTACATTGCTTCAAAAGCAGGTGTAGAAGGCTTAGTACATGTGTTAGCAAATGAGTTACGCGGCCGAAATATTACCGTAAATGCAGTTGCGCCTGGCCCTACAGGTACTGACCTTTTTTACAATGGAAAAACTGATGAACAAGTAGCGGCTATTGCAAAACTTGCCCCATTGGAAAGAATCGGAACACCTGAAGAAATTGCCAGTGTAGTTGCCATGCTAGCTGGCCCAGATGGACGTTGGGTAAATTCACAAGTCATTCGAGTAAATGGTGGATTTGCTTAATATTTAAAACCATATGGATTATTTTAATCCATATGGTTTTTACCAAATGTTAAAATAAATCAAACATATTATTAGAAGAACTTTATAAGATTAATTAATACGGTTTTATATAAAATATTTAGCTTGCTTATTTATTAAAAAAATATATATAAATAGATATTACTTATTTTTGCTTATATTTAAAAACGCGTAAATTGAACAATAACAATCTGAATCGAAGATAAGGAATTATTTAAATGAATGCCAAATTAAATACAGAAAACCCATCTGGTTTTATCTCTTCGAGTTCTAATACATCTTTGTCAAAAGACACTATTCTTAGTAAAGCACAGCAATACGCACAGGAACATGAACTTAATTTTAGTGGCAGTTTATCACCTACTGATGCATGGCAACTCGTACAACAAGGCGAAGCTGTTTTAGTTGATGTGCGTACCAATGAAGAACGTAAATTTGTGGGTTATGTCCCTGAAAGTGTTCATGTCGCTTGGGCAACAGGCACATCGTTTAACCGTAATCCACGCTTTTTAAAAGAACTCGAATCAAAAGTTGGCAAAGACAAAACCATTCTTTTGTTATGCCGTAGTGGCAACCGTTCAGCACAAGCTGCCGAGGCCGCATTTAATGCTGGTTTTGAGCATATTTATAACGTTCTTGAAGGCTTCGAAGGCGATCTAAATGATCAGCAACAGCGTAATCAGAAAAATGGTTGGCGCATCCATCAACTTCCTTGGCAACAAGACTAATACTTTAATCAATTTTCAGTGAATCAAGGAAAGCTTGTGACTCAATGGAACATTAATGCTGTTGTACAAGGTTTACAACAAGCACGGCATGACTGGCGTCAGCAGCAACACAGAACCAAAGAATTTGGGGGCCGTGAACTTCCATCTAAAGAAGCGTTAAAAGCCATTTTAGATGACCTATGTGGAATTTTATTTCCAATGCGTTTAGGCCCTGCTGACTTACGTCAAGAAACTGAAGATTCTTATATTGCCTATACTTTAAATCGGGTACTCACAGCCTTACATGCTCAAGTACAACTGGCTTTAAACTATGAAGCAAAACGTCATTTGAGTCATTCGAACACAGTGCAACAGCCAGACGAACTTGCTCAAAATATTGTGCAGGATTTTGCCAACACCTTACCCTCTATACGACGTCTTTTAGACGGCGATGTGCGTGCTGCTTATGAAGGCGATCCGGCGGCGCATAGTGTGGATGAGGTATTACTTTGCTATCCGGGCATATTTGCGATTATTCATCATCGAATAGCGCATCAACTCTATGCCCAAGTGCCTTTATTGTCTCGCATTATTTCCGAGTTGGCGCATTCTGCAACTGGTATTGATATTCATCCGGGTGCAAAAATCGGTAAAGGATTCTTCATCGATCATGGTACGGGTGTGGTGATTGGTGAAACTAGCGTTATTGGAGAGCGTGTCCGTATTTATCAGGCAGTGACCCTTGGAGCGAAACGATTTGAAACCAATGATGATGGTGGTTTGAAAAAAGACTATACACGCCATCCAATTGTTGAAGATGACGTAGTGATCTATGCAGGTGCCACTATTTTAGGTCGTATTACGATTGGTCGAGGGTCCATTATTGGGGGAAATGTCTGGCTTACACATAGTATTCCCGCAGGAAGCCAGATTTTACAGTCACCACTGGAGGCTTATCAAAAAAATCCAGAATTTAAATAAATCGTATTCACAATTTTATATATAAGAGTTTTAACCAATATATTAAAAACATGAATTTGGTATATATAAATCAGTTTATTACTTATTTATATTAAATTTTCATAAACATATGCTTATTCATAATAAGTGAACTGTGTTCATTTATTTATACCTTATTCATATTTTGAAAATCGAATATTTAATTCTAATCTGTTAACACGATAATTTAAAAATTTAACATTTTATAACCAAGCCACTGTAATAAGGAAAAATGATTCATGGCGAAAAATACTGACAAAGCCCAACTTGCGCTGGGGGACCACGCAGCCCGTCAACTGGCCAATGCAACCAAAACTGCTCCCCAACTTTCTACAATTACTCCCAGATGGCTGACTCACTTACTTCAATGGCTTCCTGTTGAAGCAGGTATCTACCGCTTAAACCGTGTAAATAATACTGATGATATTCAAGTCGCTTGCACACAACGTGATGAAGCAACTTTACCTCAAACTTTTGTTGATTATGACCCAGAACCACGCGAATACTTTTTAAATGGTGTATCTACTGTTTTAGATGTACATACACGTGTTGCTGACCTTTACAGCAGCCCACACGACCAAATTAAAGAACAGCTCCGTTTAACGATTGAAACCATTAAAGAACGTCAAGAAAGTGAGCTTATCAATAACCCTGAATACGGTTTACTGGCAAGTGTGACAGATGACCAACGTATTTCGACTTTAAATGGCCCACCTACTCCAGATGATCTTGATGATTTGTTACGTAAAGTCTGGAAAGAACCAGGATTTTTCCTAGCACACCCTGATGCGATTGCAGCATTTGGACGTGAATGTACACGCCGTGGTGTACCGCCTCCAACGGTTAGCTTATTTGGTTCGCAATTCATTACATGGCGCGGTATTCCACTCATTCCATCAAATAAAATTCCTGTAGAAGATGGCAAAACTAAAATCTTGCTGCTTCGTGTTGGTGAAAAGCGTCAAGGGATTGTTGGTTTATTCCAACCAGGTCTTGCTGGTGAACAGTCACCAGGGCTTTCAGTACGCTTTATGGGAATCAACCGTAACGCGATTGCGTCGTATCTAATCTCATTATATTGCTCACTTGCAGTACTCACTGATGATGCGTTGGCAGTATTAGATGATGTGGAGGTGGACAAATATCATGACTACCCAGTTAACTACAAGTAATCTGCAAGGTAGTCCAACGGAGCCTGAAGTGACTGGTGTTAATCCACCAGCCAACTTCCCTGATGAGTCCACCATTGCTCGACTTGCTAATGAGTTTTTTTCAGCATTACCAAGCTCAAGCAGTTCAGCTTCTCCATCGGGCCTAAACTTGGACTTACCTGTCGGAGCGCCACCCCACCCACCACAACCGGGTGAACCATTTTCTGCACTCAGTGGTCGTGCGCCCAATATCGCCTTTCAGAAAAGTCTTAATCCGGAATATCCTGAGCATATTCCAAATTTGCCAGACTACCCTGAACGCCGAATTGTAGCGTCTGCGCCTGTGGTTGGTGGAGCTAATTTGCCGCGCCCACCATTTGAGCCACATTTGCCACAAGCTGCTCATAGTGAACCCAATGTGCCACGCATTGAACCAAACTTACCCACTGGTGCAGGTGAATCACCTTATTATTTTTTAAATGATTTTTCTGCTCCCAATGCAGCAGAACCGTCTGTTAAAGGTGTTGAAGATAATTATTCGGTTGCACAGTCTTTTCAGTTACCACATGGTGACCAGCTGAAATCATTGCTGACGGAAGATCGTTTTGCAACGAATACGCCTCCCCAAAGTTCGGCAAGCTCTGCATTTTATTTTTTAGACTTGCCTCAAAGTGGACAAAGTTATAGTCACTATCAACCATCACAACCCACTTTTGTAGCAAGCAGTGCTCAACCACTCGATGTAGATGCTATACGTCGCGATTTCCCAATTTTACAGGAACGCGTCAACGGTCGACCTCTAGTTTGGTTGGATAATGCTGCGACCACACAAAAACCGCAGCGCGTGATTGACCGGATTGCTTATTTTTATCAGCATGAAAACTCAAATATTCACCGCGCTGCCCATGAGTTAGCGGCTCGTGCAACCGATGCCTATGAGCATGCAAGAAATGTAGTTGCCCGATTTATTGGTGCACCCTCTTCTAAAGAAATTATCTTTGTTCGAGGAACAACCGAAGGCATTAACCTGATTGCAAAAACATGGGGTGAGCAAAATATTGGTGAAGGTGATGAAATTATCGTTTCTCACTTAGAACACCATGCCAATATTGTGCCTTGGTATCAACTCACTAAAAAAACTGGAGCAAAATTAAGAGTCATTCCTGTGGATGACACGGGCCAGATTATTTTAGAAGAGTTGCCAAAACTGATTAATGAACGCACTAAACTGCTGTCGATTACTCAAGTTTCGAATGCTTTAGGAACAGTCACACCTGTTGCTGAAGTCATTAAAATTGCGCATGCCAAAGGTGTACGTGTTTTAGTTGATGGTGCTCAATCTGTTTCGCACATCCCTACCGATGTACAAGCTCTCGATGCAGACTTTTTTGTGTTTTCTGGACATAAAGTATTTGGTCCAACGGGCATTGGCGCGGTCTATGCAAAACCAGAGTTGCTAGAAAGCATGCCTGTTTGGGAAGGCGGCGGTAACATGATTCAGGATGTTACCTTCGAACAAGTAGTTTACCAACCTGCACCAAACAAGTTTGAAGCTGGAACTGGAAACATTGCCGATGCTGTTGGTTTAGGCGCTGCGCTTGAATATGTCGAAAGTCTAGGCATTCATAACATTGCTCGCTATGAACATGATCTACTCGAATATGGTCAAAATGCACTGAGCAGTGTGTCAGGTTTACGTTTGATCGGAACGGCGCATCACAAAGCCAGTGTTATGTCCTTTACCTTACAAGGCTATTCAACTGAACAAGTCGGTAAAGCTTTAAATCAACATGGTATTGCCGTACGTTCTGGCCATCACTGTGCACAGCCAATTTTACGTCGTTTTGGTGTAGAACAAACCGTGCGTCCGTCTTTGGCTTTTTATAATACGACTGAAGAAATTGATTTATTGGTGTCAGTGTTACATCAACTGACGCGTAATAGGCGTACCAGTTAAATTTATTTTTGCAAAAAAGACTGCTTTCGAGCAGTCTTTTTTATGGATTATTTATTAAAACTACTTGAGCTCTAAAGTTATATATAGGAACAAGTCAAAGTAGCTATCACGGAGGAATCTTATTATTTTAAATTCAATTTCTGAATTAGCCTTCGGCTCGAGCTAAGAGTTATTAATACTCTAGACAATTTAAAGTAATTATCACGGCGGAGTCTTACCGTTTTGCCTCCAAAGAAAGTAGCTAATTCTGTTACTTTTTTAAAAAGTAACCAAAAATTTTCTCATCCACAGAACCTGTTCTCTGTCTTCATTTATCAAAAAATATTGCAAATACATTATCTTTATAAATTATGGGCAGGCTGTGGATGAAATTCAGCACGAGCAAATGCAAGTATGGACTCCGTTGTGCTAATCTAAAAACTTGCAGATAACTTTAACCAGAGAAAATATTAATAGATACCCAACTTAATTAAACAATCCCCAAATCAATCTCAATGCAATCCCAATTAATAAAACTCCCATTACCCGCTCAAAATAAACTCCAAACTCTAAAAACCGTTTACGTACAATAGGCTGAGCAAACAGTACGCTTACCACCATAAACCAGATGGCATTAACCATACACATCCAGACTCCATAAAAAACCTGAACTTTCATTGGTGTGGCCGTACTTACAATCGTCGTAAAAATTGCCAGAAAAAAGATAGTAGCTTTTGGGTTTAATGCATTGGTAAGAAAACCCATAGTAAAAGCTTTAAATAAACTCGGCATGTCACTGTCTGCTGAGCCATTAATTTCAATATTGGTATTTGGCTGGCTACGTAAACACTGCCATCCTAAATACACTAAGTAAGCTGCCCCTGCTGTTCTGATCAGTGACATGAGCCATTCACTTTGTTGAATCAAAAAGCCAATACCAACCAGTGTATAAAAAACATGTACTGAAATTCCGACACCAATACCAATTGCGGTTAGACATCCAATTAAGTAGCCATAACGTACACTTTGTCTTACCGTAATCACAAAATCTGGACCTGGTAAAATCACCGCCATAAAGTGAATAAGAGCTAGCGTTAAAAACTCATGTCCATACAACTGCCACATAACAATTTAGTTTCCTGAAAATCACCTAAAAGATTGTATTGCGATTTTTTAAACGCGATAATCCAATCAAAATCCAAATAACTTTTGCCTCATGAGCACAAATCAAAGTCTGATTCTGTTAAATGAAATGGCGACTTTCGTTAAGGTTGTCGAGTCGGAAAGTTTTTCTGAAACTGCTCGCCAGCTTGGTACAACACCTTCAGCTGTAAGCCGCGCGATTGCCCGTTTAGAACGTGCTTTAGGCACCCGCTTACTCTATCGGACTACACGGAAACTTCGTTTAAGTGAAAGTGGACAACAGGTCTATCAACGTTGCTTAGATATGGTGAACGCTGCACAAGCAGTCATGGAAAGTTCAGGCCAATTTCATGTCGAGCCAGAAGGTATTATTCGCATGAGTGTTCCAAAAGCTGTCGGACATTTTATGATTCACCCACATTTACCCGAGTTTTTAGAACTCTACCCGAAAATTGATATACAAATGCTTTTAGAAGATCGTTATGTAGACCTGATTGATGATGGCGTTGATTTAGCACTTCGAATTACAGAGCAACCACCAGGTGGCCTTATGGGCCGAAAGCTGATTGATATTGATCACTTGGTTTGTGCTACACCTGAATATTTGTCCAAGCACGGTACACCGAACCATCCTCATGATTTAAAGCAGCATGAATGTATTTACTTGGGTGAACAAGCCAGTGACTCAAAGTGGAAATTTCAGCAAGGAAATAAATCGATCAGTGTGGCTGTGCGTGGACGTTATGCAGCAAACCATACGGGTGTGCGTTTGAGTGCGGCATTACAGCATTTAGGTATTGCGAGCTTACCTTACTTCGTTGCACGCCATGCGCTACAACAAGGTACCTTAGTTCAGGTTTTACCCGACTGGTATTTTAAAACTTATTATAGTGGCGGGCTGTGGTTACTGTACCCACCGACACGGCATGTCCCGCCTAAATTGAGTGTGTTTATTCAATATTTGGCAGATAAATTAGCAGCAGAGCCGACTTTATTTAAGTTAATGTAATATAGAATCAAGGAATTAGCACGATGGAATCCCACCTTTCAACCTCTAAAGCAAGCAGCTAATTCTGTTACTTTTTTTTGAAAAAAGTAACCAAAAAACTTTCTCATCTACAGAACCTGACCACTGTTTCCATCTATAAAAAATATTACAAAAACATTATCTTTATAAATTATGGGCAGGCTGTAGATGAATCTTAGCTCGAGTAAATACTATCTAGAGTTCTAATCATTAGAGGTTATTAGCACGATTACTCAACTAATAAATCTTTTGGATTAATCGTATCGCCATACACTGGTTTTAACGTTTTTTCATAAGCCTGATGAATCACGCCGTCTTTAGCCAGTTTCTCTAAATCTTGGTTCAACCAGTCCAATAATTCTTTATCGCCTTTTCTCACTGCTGGTGCAATTAAGTCCTGCTCACCTAAATTGGTAATGCCAACGGTGTAATTTGGATTTTCTTTAGCCCAAGCTAAAACCAGCAAGTTATCATGTGCAAGCGCAGCACCACGACCATCTTTTAAAGCATCAAAAGTTTCAGTGTTTTGTTCATACTTTTGTAGTTTAATTTCAGGATGAGTCTTAGTGAAGAATGAATCAGCTGTTGTACCTTTGTTTACCAATAAAGTTTTATCTTTAAGTTGAGCCACATCAGTAATCGGATGACTTTTTGGAGAAACCACACCTAGTGCCACTTTTAAATAAGGTTTAGCAAAATCGACCACTTCTTTACGTTCTGGTGTAACGGTAAAGTTTGCAAAAATAATATCCACTTTATTGGCTTTTAAGTATTCGACACGGTTAGCCGCTTCAGTTAAAACAAACTCAACTTTGTTTTCATCACCCAACAAGTCTTTAGCGACATGCTTAGCAATCTCTACATCAAAACCCTGATTTTTACCTTGAGCATCTAAATATCCAAACGGCGGTTTATCACTAAATACACCAATTCGTACCACGCCGTTCTTTTTGATCTGTTCAATACTCGACACAGTTTGTGTGGTATCTGCCGTTTTTTCAGTAGACTGAGTTCCTTTGTCACATGCAACTAAACCCAAACTCAGTAAAGACACAGCTAAAATATGCTTCACGTTTTGAAATGTTAATGTTGTCATTATTTCACCCTATCGTTCTTGTAAAAGTCTTATTTAAAATCGCAGCGCCTACTTCTAGACACTGCCTCAGCGATATCGAAAATTATTGGCCTACATCTAAAAACACATTCGGATTGACCGAGTCGCCGTAAATTGGTTTCAAGGTTTCATCATAAATTTTATTAATTTCACCATTTGTTCTGAGCTGCTTGATTTCAGTATTGAGCCAATTCAACAATTGGGTATTGCCCTTTTTAACTGCTGGTGCAATAAACTCTTGATCACCAATGGACTGAATACCTGCCACATAACTTGGGTTCTTCGCGGCCCATGCCAAAGCATAGGTACTATCTTGTGAAATCGCGTCACCACGACCGTCGGTTAAGGCTTTGAAGGCATCCGAATTTCTTTCGAACTTAAGTAAATTTACTTTTGGATAATGCTTGGTAAAGTAGGTATCTGAACTTGTGCCTTTATTGACAATTAATGTCTTACCTTCTAATTGAGCAATATCAGTAATCGGCTTGGTTTTAGGCGAGACAATACCAAAAGCACCTTTTAAATAAGGCTCGGCAAAATCGACAACCTCCTTACGTTCAGGGGTTACCGTAAATGTCGCGAACACCACATCGGCACGATTTGATTTTAAAAACTCTACCCGATTTGAAGCTTCAGTCACAATAAACTCAACTTTCTTTTCATCACCGAGCAAATCTTTAGTCACCCGTTTTGCTAAAGCCACGTCAAAGCCCTGATTATTACCTGCACTATCTACATAACCAAACGGCGGATCATCGGCAAAAACGGCAACTCGTAGAACCCCATTTTTTTTGACTTGCTCTAAAGAATGGTCTTCTTGACTATTACTTGCCTGTTCAGTGGATGGCGTTTTACTACATGCAGTTAACAACACCCCAGCAACAGCAAGACTGCTTAATATTTTTATTGAATTACGTTTAAACATTCACTTCCTCATGATTCAAATAATAAAAATTTAGTACGACAAAATATTTAAGAAAGCTTTCGCTCTTTCTGTTTTTGGCTGTTCAAAAAATTCTTCTGGTGAAGCCTGTTCAATAATCTTGCCCTTATCCATAAAAATAATGCGGTCAGCAACCTTACGGGCAAAGGACATCTCATGTGTCACAATCAGCATGGTCATTCCTTCATTCGCTAACTTAAGGACTACATCAAGCACTTCTCTAACCATTTCCGGATCAAGTGCAGCGGTAATTTCATCAAGTAAAATGACTTTAGGTTGCATGACCAGTGAACGTACAATGGCAATACGCTGTTTTTGTCCACCAGAAAGTTGTCGTGGATAATCAAGTTTTCGCTCAAATAGTCCGACGCGCTTTAACAACTCATCCGCTACTTGTTCTGCTTCATCACGATGGCGTTTTTGTACTTTAAGTGGCCCGAGCAAAATGTTGTCAATAACGTTCATATGCCCAAATAGCTCATAGTTCTGAAAAACCATGCCAATTTTTTGACGAGCATTAGTCCAGTCCACATCTTTACCGAGCACACCTGAGCCAGTTAAACAAATTTCGCCACCCTGAATCGGTTCTAGGCCATTAATACAGCGCAACAAGGTACTTTTACCGCAGCCCGATGGACCTAAAATAACAACCACTTCTCCTTGTTCTACATCCAGATCAATGCTCTGTAAAATATGACTTTGTGCAAATGATTTCTGTAATTGTTGTATCGATAACAAAGGCATAATTACTCCCAGACCTTTTCTAAATGTGCCGCCAAACGAGATAAGGGATAGCAAATCAGAAAATACAAAATAAAAATAAAGCCATAAATCCAAAGAGAAGCGCTCGGTACGGTCAACAGCGAATTTTCAATAATTTGCTGGCCAACTTTAATGACCTCAACCACACCAATCAGCACTGCCAAAGAGCTGGTTTTCACCATTCGGGTAAATAAATTAATCGCGCCTGGCGTTACTCGTTTTAGACTTTGTGGAAAAATGACGTAGATCAAAGCTTGAACATGAGTTAGTCCGAGGGCATAGGCCGAATCGCGTTGATGCTGATCAATTGAAGTAATAGCTGCACGGACCAAATCGCCCATTTCTGCGGTGCCCCACAAAACAAATACAACAACGCATACCCACATTGCGGAAAACTGCCAATTAAACCATGTCGCAAAGCCGAAATAAAACACGAACAGCAAAACTAAAATTGGAATGATTCGAATGGCTTCTAAGTACAGGCGGCACAATGCTTTAACGACTATATTCTTAGAAGTCATAATGACGCCGAAAACTGTGCCGAAAATTGCAGAGAAAAACACTGAAATAAATGCAATTTTTGCAGTTGCCCAAAGTCCCCACATTAAACGTTCGAGGTGACTCGCTTGAAATAGATAATCAAGTTCCATGGCTCACCTTCCGACTTCTGTGCTCCAGATAACTGGTTAAAATAGACACGGGCAACAAAATAATCAGATAAGCCATGATTAATAAAAACAAAGCTTCCGTGGTTTTATAGTCCATCCCAATTAAGTCTTTGGTGACAAAAAGCAGCTCAACGACTGCAATAGCACTGACCACAGAACTTTCTTTAATTAGAAATAGGCAATTTGCTCCTATTGCCGGAATTGAAATAGCCAGTGCTTGAGGAAAAATGACATATCTAAAAATTTGAATCGGTTGCAGACCAATACTTTTTGCAGAGTCAATCTGCCCTTTTGCAACAGACTGCAAACCTGCTCGGAAGGCTTCAGCCATATAGCTTCCGCCTAAAAAGGTCAGTCCGATCACACCACAAGCAAAACCATCGATTTTGATGCCAAGCTTTGGCAAGCCGTAATACAAAAAGAATAGTTGAATTAATAAAGGGGTATTTCGAGATAACTCGATATAGAACTGGGCAATTCTATTGAGTACCCGCACGCGATATGTGATTAAAATGCTGCAAATCAGCCCTACAATAATGGCCAGAATAATACTGATGATTGAAATTTTCAGCGTGGTCAAAGTTGCAGAGAAAAATTGCGGCAACACACTATGGATATACTGCCAGTTCAAGGAAAATTCCAAAAAATAATATTAAAACGTTATAAATATTTAGCTTTCGTCAGCTATTAAATATTTGTGCAACGAGTTTATTTTTTTCCCAATTGGTCTAAAACTATTTTTATTAGATAAGCTTTTCTATAAGTTTGATAAATTCGATCTGGCAATGGAAAACCTTGAAATCAGTTGAATACAACTGCTTAAAACATATTCACATAAACAAACATCAATAATAAAGCCAATAAAAATCGGACACCAAGGCCCGA
This sequence comes from Acinetobacter sp. IRS14, assembly GCF_034650275.1. Lineage (NCBI taxonomy): Bacteria > Pseudomonadati > Pseudomonadota > Gammaproteobacteria > Moraxellales > Moraxellaceae > Acinetobacter > Acinetobacter sp. IRS14. The sequence goes on along the minus strand of NZ_JAOVFN010000009.1, from coordinate 83,719 downwards.
TTTCTATTAAATAATCTTCAATTTATTTTTTACTTTCTAAGTACATCACCAATGCTTGGGTCTTTATCAAAAACTGATTTAGCATATGGGCAAAGCGGAATCACCTTTACGTCTTTTTCACGAACAAAAGCCACCAATGCATCAAGTAATTGGCGCCCTACACCTTGTCCACGATAATTTTCATTCACATCTGTGGCATCAATAATTAGCATGCTTTCGCCTGCCCATGTATAAGTCATTTCACCTGCAACGGTTTCACCATCAAGTAAGCTAAAGCTGCCGTGTTTTGTATCATCTTTTTGTTGAATATTCACAATGAATTCCTCGTATTACAACTCATATTTATTTAGAAATGACTTTGTATAATCTTTATCTATAAGAACAAATCTAAGTGTAAAAAAATAGCCTGTTTTTAGCAGCGAGTCTGTATGCTTTTTAAATACAATTCATGCATAAAATTCATAATTCTATTCGTAATTCAGCGTCTAATCCTCTCAAATCATTGTTGTTAAGCTCTGCGACCAGATTTTATTCATTTCATTTATGAAAATTCAATAGTTTTGAGATTGGAACTTTTATGTCTTCTTTTCATCAAATTGAGCAAAGCACATATGAACATTCAACACCTGCTTGGGGTGCCGTCTTTGTAATGTCGCTCTGCTGCGCAGTATTAATTGCATCTGAGTTCATGCCCGTAAGTTTACTTACCCCCATCTCTTTAGATTTAAATATGAGTGAAGGCCAAGTGGGTCAAGCAATCGCAATTTCTGGTATTTTTGCTGTGATGACCAGCTTATCGATTAGCCGTGTATTTAAGGCATGGGACCGACGACATATCATTTTATTACTCACCCTACTGATGGTAGCCTCGGGCATAGTCATTACATTTGCCCATTCTGCGGCTGTGTTTATGTTGGGTCGTGCAATCTTAGGTGTGGTGATTGGTGGTTTTTGGGCAATGTCGACATCAATTGTCATGCGACTCGTTCCTCCGCTTTCAGTACCTAAAGCACTCGGTTTATTAAATGGCGGAAATGCTCTAGCCACCACAATTGCAGCACCATTAGGAAGTTTTTTGGGTTCAATTATTGGCTGGCGTGGTGCTTTTTTCTGTATTGTCCCCATCGCGATTGTTGCACTTATTTGGCAATTTAAAAGTATGCCTTCTCTTCCTGCAATATTGTCAGTTGAGAAATCTAAAAATCCATTTGGTTTACTAAAACGCCCAATTGTACTTTATGGGATGACCGGAATTTTATTACTCTTTATGGGCCAATTTGCGCTATTTACCTATTTACGCCCATTTCTAGAAACCGTTACTCATGTCGATGCGACAATGCTATCCATTTTATTATTAATATTGGGTTTAGCAGGTTTAGTGGGTACATTTGTAATTAGTTTAATCCTCCACCAACATGTTTATCGTTATCTGATTCTTATTCCATTCATCATGGCATTGATTGCTGGAGCTTTTGTGCTAGGTGGTGGGCATTTATGGTTTGTTGCCATATTGATGGGGTTATGGGGCTTTATTGGAACGTCGGCACCTGTTGCATGGAATACCTGGCTTGCCCAAACACTACATCAAGATGCCGAAATTGGTGGTGGTTTGATGGTTGCGATTATTCAATTTGCAATTACTCTAGGTGCAACTATAGGTGGATTATTATATGACTCATATGACTATAGTGCCACGTTCTATATGAGCGCAACTATTTTGCTATTAGGCGCAATTACTGCTTTTCTCACATGGCGAAATGCTACTCACGTAGTACATCGATAACCAATCGTAATGCAGGTGAAAGTTGTCTTCGATGTGGATAGTACAAATGGTATCCGGGAAACTGGATACTGTACTCTTCCAAAACTTGAATCAGCTTCCCTTCTTTTAGATCTTCTCGAATCAAATCTTCTGGAATATAAGCCAGTCCAAATCCAGCCCGAACAGCTTGTGCAATCTCATAACTTTCATTAAATATCCATTGCCCCTGAATTTTAACTTTTGTTTCTTGACCATCTTTCACAAATTCCCACGCATACACGCTGCCTTGGGTCGTTAAACGATAGCCAATACATTGATGATTGATTAAATCTTTAGGAGTATGAGGAATTCCATATTGTTCAAAATATGCTGGTGTTGCTATTACCGCCATTTTGACATCTGGACTAATACGTACTGCAATCATGCCATCAGCTACGCGGCTTCCGAAACGAACGCCAGCATCAAATCGCTCTGCCACAATATCGACCATCCCACTATTGGCAGTTAGTTCAACTTGTACATCTGGGTAATCACCCGCAATCTTTTTAAGTTTTGGAATCAGCACTTCCCGTATCGCATGGCTGCTAGCATTAATCCGAACTGTACCAGCGGGTTGGTCTCGAAATGAAGTTAAAAGGGATAATTCATTATCAATCTGATCAAAGCTAGCACTAATTGTTTGTTTCAACCTTTCGCCTGCTGCGGTAGGTGAAACACTACGTGTGGTTCTGGTCAGGAGCAACATTCCCAAACGTTCTTCTAAACCCCGAATGGTATGACTCAGCGCAGATTGTGAAATTCCCATTTTCCCTGCGGCCTTAGTAAAACTACCCTCTCTTGCCACCATTAAAAAAGCATAAAGATCGTTATAGTTTTCTTTATTTATCATCTGCTTTTATCTCTATTCAAAGTTCAATCTCATTATAGAGGATAAAATTATTTATGAATATTACTCATAAGTCCATGTTTGTTTTTTAGACTAATTATTAAAAAGAAGATTCGTTAAAATCCATATCAAGCAGTAAATATGAAGATTTAAATAAACTGAAGCGATTATTATGAGTCATTTTATTATTGTAAAAAATTAATAAATTCCACTCATATGTTTACGTTAAAGAATAAATAGCTTCATTGCATTTATGTGCTTTTTCTTAAAGAAGCGAGGTGAGTTGATATGGCTAGTTATAAGTTTTTTAAAGGCTTAGTCAGCCTCTGTGTTTTGTTCTCAGTGACTTCCGCTTCTTATGCAATAAAGCCTCAAGGTAAAAATCAACAAAGGGGATCGATGATGAAAATCCGTATTGATATTGATGGAACACAGCAACCGCTATTTGCCACATTAGCCATGTCACCTACTGTTGAAGATTTTGCCAAACAGCTTCCTTTGACATTAATCCTTAAAGATTATGACTCTACTGAAAAAATAGCTGATCTACCCACCAAGCTAACTACACAAAACGCGCCTCATGGATATGCTGGAAAAGCGGGTGATCTTACCTATTATGTTCCTTGGGGTAATCTAGCTTTTTTCTATAAAGATTCTCATGTTGGTTATGCCAATGGCCTCATTTTTCTTGGAAAACTAGATGCTATTCCCCAAGCATTCAAGCAAAAACAACCCATCAAAATTTCAATTTCACAAATCGAATAAGCATCTATCTACTCACCCATTCACATTGTTTAAATTGAGGTATTTATGAGTACATCTCCCTTATTTAAAAAGCTTAAAACCCATACGGCGGCTGCAATTTGTGCAGCAACTATTGGTCTATTTTCTTCAACTTCAGCTATGGCGGCCGATATGTCTAATGGTGCGAATAACTTTTATCAAAGTCAGCAAGTGACTATTCAAAAAGTGACTTTTAAAAATCAATACAACATGGATATTGTCGGCAATCTGGTTATTCCCAAAAATCTGAATAAAAAGACTAAAGCCTCTGCAATTGTAATTGGTCACCCTATGGGTGCTGTAAAAGAGCAAAGCTCTATGCTTTATGCACAAAAACTGGCTGAACAAGGTTTTGTGACCTTAGCAATTGATCAATCATTTTGGGGTGAAAGCGCGGGCCAACCAAGAAATGTTGTAGCACCAGACATTTATGCAGAAGCGTTTAGTGCCGCTGTAGATTATTTGGGAACACAATCTTTCATTGACCGTAATAACATTGGTGTATTAGGTATTTGTGGAAGCGGGAGTTTTGTCATTAGTGCAGCAAAAATTGATCCGCGTTTAAAAGCTATTGCCACTGTAAGTATGTACGACATGGGTGCAGCAAACCGCAATGGTTTACGTCACTCACAAACCCTAGAACAAAGAAAACAAATTATTGCAGAAGCCGCTGCACAGCGTTATGTTGAGTTTAAAGGTGGTGAAACCAAATATACCAGCGGAACTACGCATGAGCTAACAGCAGATACACACCCTATTCAACGTGAATTTTACGACTTTTATCGTACTCCACGCGGAGAATATACGCCTAAAGGTTCATCGAGAGAGCTTACAACCCACCCAACGCTCACCAGTAATGTCAAATTTTTAAACTTCTACCCATTTAACGACATTGAAACGATTTCACCACGTCCGATGTTGTTTATTACCGGTGATCAAGCTCATTCAAAGGAGTTTAGTGAAGAAGCTTATAAACTCGCAGGCCAACCTAAAGAACTTTACTACGTTAAGGGTGCTGGACATGTCGATTTATATGATCGGGTCGATCTCATTCCATTTAATAAATTAACCAGTTTCTTTAAACAAAACTTGAAGTAATACAGATGATAGAGGCTGAATACGGGCCTCTAGCTTTTTAATTAACTTTAATGAAACTCTTGTACCAGACTATTAATATGCGCTACGGCAGCAGTTCGATTTTCAACACAAAGTTTTTCAAAAACATGCTCTAAATGTTTGTTCACCGTCCGTGGGCTCAGCTCCAAAATTTCTGCAATATCTTTATTGGTTTTGCCTAACAACAACCAGTGCATGACTTCGGCCTCACGTTGAGTCAACTGTGGGCAATATTTCAAAATATCAGCCATTTCCAAAGCCGGCGTAGAAGTCTTAATCTGTATCAGATAATTTTTTGCCACGCTTGGTTCAGTTTCCCACGGCGTAAGCAATAAAAGCTGTAATTGCTGGGATGGCGTTGAATAAGAACAGCTGGTTAATTTTTTGGGGTCTTTTTCTTGCTCTAAGTCTGAAAACCAAGCTTTTAACCCAGCTTCAAAGCCCTCTAATTCAGGTAAATATTGATTCAGTAAATCACTGGCTTTTTGGGTTTTCCAAACAATTTTACCTTGAACATCTAGCGCAAGAATGGCTGTTTCCGTCGCATCAATCACCTGTTTCTGTTGCTGCAATAGTTTGGCATGTGCCAAATGTGTTTTTACCCTTGCTAGTACTTCTTCAATATTCAGAGGTTTGGTTACATAGTCTACCCCACCGACCTGAAAACCACGCACAATATGTTCTGTTTCAGACAAACCTGTCATAAAAATGACGGGAATAAACTGCGTAATTGGACTTGCTTTAAGCTGTATGCAACTTTCAAAACCGTCCATATGTGGCATATTGCCATCGAGCAAAATCATATCTGGTAAGCATCGATGAGCTATTTCAATTGCACTTAACCCATCAGTTGTGACAAGCACGCGATAACCTGCCTGATCTAGACTTTCATGTAGCAAGCCTAAATTTTCCGGCACATCATCCACAATCAGAATAGCAGCCTGCTCGTTTGGCGAAGCTTGCTGAAAAGAAACATGTTGCGTACTCATTGCTTATCCTGAATTAATCGTTGCGCGTGTTTTAAATCAAACTTTTGAATAGCGTGTTCAAGCTGTTCCCATAACTCGTTATGCTCTGGAAAATTTTGACGGCATTGCGTTAAAGTCTGTTGAATTCCTCGAATGTAACCCTGCCCAATCAAATCATTTAATTGTTGCAAGCTTTGCGGCAAATCGAGCAGATCATTATTTTCAGGTTGTATAATTGATGTATGAACAGTGGTTTGCTCCTGCTTAAATACCTTTACATCCAGTGCTTGAACCTCATTATTTTCAAGATGTGCATCTGTTTTAGAATCAATCCATATCAAACCTAATTTGTCCCCAATTTTACTCAGCAACAAATTGAGGTCGATTGGTTTTAACATAAAGTCTTCACTTAAGACGGCATCTTGTGGGTTGACTTCGCGCTCGCCAGCATTGGCGGAAATAATTAAAATCGGCACATTGGTAATATTATTCTGACGTAATAACCGCGCTGTTTCCCAGCCCCCCATCAAAGGCATATTTAAATCCATCAAGATCAAGTTAGGCTGGAAAATAGGTACACGTCTTAAACAGTCAATGCCCGACTCGGCTTCTTCAATTATAAATCCTAATGGTTTTAGAAAATTAGCGACTAACCCCCGATCCACCGCTTCATTATCGACAACCAAAATTCGTTTTCGCTCGCCTTGATAGCCTGTAATTTGGTTGGAGTAAACATTAGAAATTGGATGAACCACTTCTTTTGAAGGTAAATAAAACTTAATCTTAAACTGAGAACCCTGATTGAGTTGACTAGTCACAGATAGCTGGCCACCAAGTAAATCGACTAATAATTTTACAATTGGTAGTCCGAGTCCTGTTCCGGTAAATCCGCCTTGCACGACATTGCTGCCCCGTTCAAACGGGTTAAAAATTCGTTCTAAATCTGCCTCGGCAATACCACAGCCCGTATCTCTAATTTCAAAATAAGCCGTTTGAAAACGATACTCGACTTTCAAAGTAATTGTGCCGCTCGTCGTAAACTTTAAAGCATTACCCAGCAAATTAATGAGTACTTGCTCTAAGCGTTTTTTATCGGTACGGACATAGTGCGGTAGGTTTTCTCCAATTTCATAAACAAACTGTAAATTCTTCTGTTCAAACTGTGGCTGAAACATTTGAATAATCTGTTCTATAAAATTTGGGAAATGAACATCCACCACATTTAAAGAAATCTTGCCTGTTTCAATTCGTGCTAAATCTAGTAAACCATCAATCAGTGAAGTCAAATGTTGCCCACTACGGCTAATCACCCCGAGCGCCATTTTGCCTTGTTCTGAAAGCTGCTCTTGTTTTTGAAGCAATTGGCTATAGCCTAAAATACTATTTAGAGGTGTTCTTAGTTCGTGACTAATTCCAATGACATAACGGCTTTTTGCATCATTTGCTCGCTCTGCTGAAATTCTGGCATCTTGCAGATCTTTTGAAGTGACTTCATGAGCAGCAATTTCATCAATCAATAATGCTGTTTGCTGATGCGTTTCGATTTCAGCATTACGACGGCTTTCATCGTTTAACACTAACCACCATGCAGCAACGCTCATCAATAAAAATAAAATGGTGTAAATTTTGACAAACAGCGTAAATAACTGAGGAACGGCTGCCGCATTAATGGTTTCTAAATAGGTTTTTTCTTGGATATAAACCAGACTTAAACTCACTGCCAAAACAATCGACAGCCCTAAAGTCAGTAATAAATATAAACTGACTCGACTATTTAAACGGCTGGCCCAACGTTCTGGTAAATAGTGCCAGATGGCTTTTTTGAGTTGAACTGACCAACGTGCATCGGGTTTACATAAATCGTGGCAGCGCGCTTCAAGTGAACAGCATAGAGAGCAAATCGTACCGTTATAGGCTGGACAGCCCGCCATATCGGCAAGTTCATAGTCCCTTTCACATACCACACAGTTAGCAACCGAAGTCGCCTGAATTTTTTCAGGCTGGCGTGCGATGTAATATTTGCCTTTGGTTAAGTAAGCAATAATAGGAACGCATAACACAGCACTCCCCAGAGCAATAAAACTCGCCAAGCCTTTCGCCATGAGTCCGAAAAAGCCCAAATAACTCAGCATCGATAACACTGAAGCAATCAGTAATGCACCCACACCTACGGGGTTAATGTCATATAAATAAGCACGACGAAATTCAATTCCCTTTGGGCTTAAATCTAAAGGTTTACAGATAATTAAATCGGCAACAACTGCACCAATCCATGCCAAAGCGATATTGCTATATAGCCCCAAAATACGTTCAACTGCATGGCTAATTCCCATTTCCATCAAAACGATAGCAATAAAAACATTAAAAAGAAGCCAGACAATTCGCCCCGGGTGGCTATGAGTTAAGCGGGCAAAAAAGTTTGACCATGCCAGTGAACCAGCGTAGGCATTGGTCATATTAATTTTAATTTGCGCCAAGCAAACCAGTGCTAGAGTCAATATTAAAGCTAGTTGAGGATTTGGAATAAATTGCTGATAGGCAATCCAATACAGATAAGTCGGATTGTCTAGTTCAGAGACAGGAATAAATAGCTGAAAAGCCAACACCATTAGCAGCATGCCCATTAGAACTTTTAGGAATCCAAAAATAATCCAAGATGGACCACCTAAAAAAACGGCAAAACGCCATGCAGTTCTATTCTTTTCTTGTTGGGGTAAAAAACGTAAATAGTCGGCTTGCTCACCAATTTGGATCACAAAAGAAAAAATAAGAGTGCAAGCCGCACCAAAGTAATACAAGTTAAAGTCGGTTGAGTTTGAGACCGCACCAACAAAATGCAAGCTATCACTTAAAATTTGTGGTTGTTTCCAAAGTACAAAAAACCACGGTAATAACAGCAATAAAAGCCAGATTGGTTGTGTGATCGCCTGAACTTTATTAATAAAACCAATGCCTTTGACCACTAAAGGCAAAATCACTAATGCCGAAATTAAGTAACCAATAACTTGCGGAATGCCTAAAGCCAGTTCAAGTGCCATCGCCATAATTGCGGCTTCAAACGCAAGCAAAATAAAGGTAAAGCTGGCATAAATTAGAGAGGTAATGGTCGAGCCAATGTAGCCAAAACCTGCACCACGAGTAAGCAAATCAACGTCTACATTATATTTTGCAGCGTAGTAACTAATCGGCCAACTGGTTAAAAATATGATGGTACATACCACAATTGCTGCCCAGACTGCATTGCTAAAGCCATACTGCCAAAGCATGGTCGCCCCAATGGCTTCCATCGCCAGAAAACTAACAGTCGAAATTGCGGTATTAGTAACGGTCCAAGGTGACCATTTTCTTACTGAGGTGGGTGCATAGCGGAGCGCATAATCTTCGATACTTTCATCGGCCACCCAAATATTATATTCACGGCGTGTTTTGATCACACGTTGTGGCGCTTGTTGGGGGCGTGAAGAATCTGGCATAACACTCATGTTTTGGATAGGGCTGTATTAAACCCAGCAATCCTTATGCCAAAAGTCATTTATCATGGCGATTTTCTCGAATACGCACATATACGCAAAATAACGTATTTTCAATTTTCCCCAAAAATCACACACTCAAAAACATCAAAAAACAATGATCAATATTTGTGTTGATTGACCGAAAATGATTGGGAGGTTGATGTTATGAGTGTATCTGAACATCCAAATCTGGACACTGTGCAAGGTACAGATTCACAAAAAGCAGTGAATGAAACCTTAGAAGATTATACTTTACGTTATGCTCCACACAGCTTTCGGCGCTGGAGTCCCAAAGTTGTCGCTATTACTGCACTTGGTGGTATTGCCTATCTTGCTGACTTTTCTATTGGTGCCAGTATTGGTATGTCTTACGGAACAACCAATGCTGTTTTCTCCATTTTATTTGCAGCGATTATTATCTTCTTAACTGGCATTCCTTTAGCCTACTACGCAGCGCGCTATAACATCGACCTTGACTTGATTACCCGCGGCGCAGGCTTCGGTTACATCGGTTCGGTTCTTACTAGTATCATTTTCGCCAGTTTCACATTTATTTTCTTTGCCCTTGAAGGTTCAATCATGGCGCAAGGGTTATTGCTCGGTTTAGGCATTCCGCTTTGGGCTGGTTACCTCATCTCAACCGTTATGGTTATTCCACTCGTCATTTATGGCATGAAAGCCTTGAGTAAATTACAAGTTTGGACCACTCCACTTTGGCTCATTCTGATGATTGGTCCTGTGGCCTACCTGATTTATCAAGAACCAACTTTAGTCAGCCAATTTGCTACTTTTACAGGTAAAGAAGGTTTTGCAACCGTAGACATGGCAGCAATCATGTTAGGTGCTGGTATTTGTTTATCTCTAATCATGCAAATTGGTGAGCAAATTGATTACTTACGTTTCATGCCTGCTAAAACAAAAGAAAACAGCAAAGCATGGTGGGCAGCCGTTATTTCAGCGGGTCCGGGTTGGGTGATTTTAGGTGCAATTAAACAAATTATTGGGGCATTTTTAGGGTTCTATTTACTCACTAAAATACCGGGCGTAAACAGCACTGAACCTGTTCAACAGTTTAATGCAGCGTTTCATGACATGCTTCCGGGCTGGGCTGCTTTAACACTTGCAGTAATTTTGGTGGTTATTTCTCAAATTAAAATTAATGTGACCAATGCTTACTCTGGTTCCCTTGCATGGACAAGTGCCTACACACGTATTAGCAAACATTATCCGGGTCGTATTGTCTTTGTGATGGTGAACTTGGCAATTGCACTTGCTTTAATGGAAGGCAACATGTTTGCGGTACTGGGTAAAATCTTAGGGTTCTATTCAAACTTTGCCATTGCATGGGTTGTGGTTGTTGCAACAGACATTTCAATCAACAAATATGTTTTAAAACTTTCACCTAAAGAACCTGAATATCGCCGTGACATGCTATACAACGTAAACCCTGTCGGTATGGTTGCCTTCCTTGTATCAGCAGGCTTATCAATTGCAGCATTCTTCGGCTTACTTGGTAGTTTCTTGGCGCCTTACTCTCCGCTTATCGCACTTGTGCTTGCTTTTGTCTTAACTCCAGTCATGGGTTTATTAACCAAAGGAAAATACTACATCAAGTCACACGATGACGGCATTAAAGAACCACGTTACGATGCTGAAGGTACACCAGTTGCAACGGTTTATCACTGCCGCGTATGTGAGCAAGGTTATGAGCGTCCAGATATTATGTTCTCTCACAAACATAACGGCACGATCTGTTCTTTGTGTAAAACACTCGATGCTTAAATACTCTCGAAACTAAAAAAGAAGCTTTAAAGCTTCTTTTTTTACGCCTGATGATTTTTAGCCAATCGGAAATAAGCGTTCAGGCACTACATCTTTCATCACAATGGTTGAGATGAGTCGTTGCACACTTGGAATAGCAGATAATTTTTCATCATACAAACGCTGAAAAGCTGGCAAATCTTTAGCGACCACATGTAGCAAATAGTCTGGCTCACCAAACAAACGCTGCGCTTGAATAATTTGTGGAATATCAATTACGGCATTTTCAAACTTCTCGACTGCCTGTTTATCGCCTTCTTTAAGCGTAATAAAAACAATCGCTGAAAATTCAAATCCCACTAAGTTTGGGTCGAGTTCTGCCCGATAGCCTTTGATGGCTCCCGACTCTTCTAAAGCCTTCACTCGTCTGTGACAAGGTGAAATACTCAAACCTACTTTTTCTGCCAATTCAGTAATAGATAATCGGCCATTTAATTGCAATTCAGCAAGAATCTTTTTATCTGTGCGATCCATTTAGAAAAATTTACCCCAAATGAGTGTGATATGAGCAAACATTTAAAAGCACATTCTAAATACATGAGCATATTATTTTCAACAAGCTCGAATAAATAGGGATTTTTTCTAAACCACGAGCGAAACCTTTGGAAAATAGTTTGCCGAGATAAGCATATGGCTTTTAACATTTTTATTGCATTTTGGAGTGTCTCCATTCTTTTTATTATTACGCCAGGGGCAGACTGGGCCTATGCCATTTCGGCAGGGATTAAAGGCAAAGTCGTCGTACCCGCTGTCGCAGGTATGCTATTTGGGCACTTTATTACGATTTTATTGGTAGCGGCTGGTGTTGGCCTGCTTGTAGCAAATAATCCAACTGCACTCATGATCTTAACAATTGCAGGTTCTGCTTATTTGTTATGGATGGGAATAAACTTATTACTTACCCCTCCTACTCCGAATGAGTCTGGTTCTGAAAAAGCTCAGTCATGGTTGAGCTGGGCAACCAAAGGCGTTTATGTGAGTGGATTAAACCCGAAAGTTTTTTTACTTTTTTTAGCGCTGCTTCCTCAATTTATTGACACCACTGCTTCATGGTCAGTGACAACACAAATTCTTGCCTTTGGTGTTGTTCACATGATTAGCTGCGCGATTATTTACTTAATGGTGGGTTATGGTTCAGAGGCTATTTTGAAAACCAGACCACAAGCAGCACAATTAGTCGGTCGTTTTTCAGGTGGTTTGATGGTCGTTATCGCAACGTGCTTATTGATTGGGCAAATTTAAAAATCATTCAGGAAAAAGTTACTGACTCACTTTTCGGGTCAGTAACTTGAATAGTAAAATATAAGAAAAATTTATCTCATTCGTTTGAGGTTATAAGTCACCACTCCCCAAATCACCAGTTCTTGCCCCTCTTCAATATAAATATTCTGATAATCAGGATTTTCAGCTTTTAGCCAAACTTTAGGTGGCTGAAATTGACTATCAATCATTAAGCGCTTAACAGTGAAATCATTGTCGATGAGTGCAATCACAATATCACCCGATTTAGCGGGAATACTACGGTCCACAATAAGCGGATCATTAATATCAATTCCAGCGTCTAGCATCGATAAAGAATTGGCTTTGACAATAAACGTGGCATTTTCATTTCTAATTAAATATTCATTTAAATCGAGTGCTTGCTCAATATCATCTTGTGCAGGTGAAGGAAAACCTGCCGCAACACGTTCTGTTGCTAAAGGAATGTGGTAAATTTTATCGTTATTCGGGTGAACCTGTTGAACATTAAGTTTTGAGTTAAAGTCGGTTAAATTATTGGTTTTGACATTATTCAGTAACCAATTTTTGATAAAGTTAACTTGAGACTCGGGAACACGAATGACTTTGGTGGGTTCATTGAACTGTGCTTTACGTCCGGCATTTTCTCGTACACCGCCATGCTCGAACTCTTTTTTCTTTGGCATATTGCCTCCCTTTTCACTGTTCAAATCCTACACAAACAATGTAACTTGAAAAAGTTACATTTTCAAGTTGACGAAATATTTTTTTTGCATAACAATAAATCTCATGATCAGATTTTAATCCATTTTGCTTTTAACAGGGATGTTTTAATCAAAATGGCAATTTGAAGAAAATCAAAACCTATTTCGAGATAGTCATTATTGCTGACTGTTTTTTGATTTTTATCAAATGAGATTCTGAACACTTAACATTCTGGTTAAATTCAGTTTTTTGGTATGGAGACATGCGAAATGAAAAATCAACGTGATGCGGTTTTAGGTTATGCAAATGAGCAACATGCTTACTATATCCGCCTAATTGAAAATGATGCGGTTTTAGGTGAAAGCTACGGATTATTCTGTGAAAATCCGGATAGCGAAGCAGCCGAAAGTATTATGACGACACTATTTTTAAAAAAATCTTTTTGGTTAAACGGTTCTGAGTACATTGATATTGTAAAAGGACTACAACTGCTCCCACAGTAAAGTAAATAAATTAAAAAACGAAGGAGGCAAAAGCCTCCTTCGTTTTTAAAACATTATGCTTAAGACGTAAAACGTCCAGAGGCATCACGTTTTTGATTACGAGAGTTTTGTCCACGACCGTCATAATCTTCGTCGTCACGGCTGCGACCACGACCTCGTCCGCTAGAACGGCTACCGTGATCGTCATCATCATCGTCGTCATCGCGGCTACGACCTCGACCTCGGCCACCTGAACGGCTGCCACGATCGTCATCATCATCGTCATCACGACTGCGGCCACGTCCTCGGCCACCTGAGCGGCCACGATCGTCATCATCGTCATCACGACTGCGGCCACGGCCTCGACCACCTGAGCGGCTACCGCGATCGTCATCATCATCGTCGTCACGACTGCGACCTCGGCCTCGACCACCTGAGCGGCTACCACGATCGTCATCATCATCGTCATCACGGCTGCCGCCACGGCCTCGACCACCTGAACGGCCGCGATCGTCATCATCGTCGTCGTCACGGCTGCGACCTCGGCCTCGGCCACCTGAACGGCTACCGCGATCGTCATCATCATCGTCATCACGGCTGCGGCCACGTCCTCGGCCACCTGAACGGCTACCGCGATCATCATCATCGTCGTCATCATCGCGCCTACGACCGCGACCACCATTTCTATGGCTTAAGGCACCCGCTTCACGAGCTTCCTCAGATGTAAATTCATGTGCATTACCGCTTGCATGCGCTGCTCGACCAGCTTCACGAGCTTCTTCAGAAGTAAATTCATGCGCATTACCACTGGCATGGGCTGCTCGCCCACCTTTGCTGGCTATTTCTCTAACTCTTTCAGGATCCATACTTGCAAATCCACGATTTGAAGTACCTGTACTATTGTTATCATCATCTTCATATCTAGTATTAGCCATAGTTATATCTTCCTATATTTAATTATAGTCACTACCGCTTTTGATTAACGGATTTAATAAAGATAGAAGATCTATAATATTTTCCTACCCATGCACTGTATCAATCAATTTAAATGTATATAAAATGAAAGATTAAAAATTCTATAACTTCATTATTTAAATAAAAATTTATACATTCTAATTTTTCTCACATTTTACTTTTTAAATAATTAGCTCACTTATTATTACTTAACTGCACATTACAATATATTTTTACAAACAGATTTAAAATATCTATACAAACAACAAAACAGCTTAACTATAAACAAAAAGTAAAATAATGAAACATACTTACTTAAACAAACACAGAGTAAAACACTTATTTTCAATATAAAACAATAATATATATCATTACATTTTCAAAGTGAATTTACTTGAGAGATTAATATGAATATTTAAAACTATTTTTATTAAGGCAATTTGAGTAGTTTAGCCATGCAATTAAAAGATCAAGAGTCAACACTACAATACATCCATATTTCTATTCCAGAAATTTTACTCGGGCATATTAAATCTAAGAATTCATGGCAAAATTATGACCAAGAATGGAGCTATAGATTAGATCCTCCGCATGCGAGCCATCCCTTCCAAAGAGATTTACATATTATTAAGTCAAAGAATATAGAGCAAGAAGATATAAAGTTATTGCTTGACAATATCATTATTAAAAATAATAAAGAGACACAAAATATTGAAGGCGCTAAAAAAATTATTAAAGAAATTTTAGACTTATCCAATAATATACCTATTGAAAATTGGCTAGAAGATACAGGCAATAGATCTATTATTGAAAGTATGATTGATAAGAACAAAATCAAATTAATGGATATTATTTAACTTTTAAATATAAAATATTTTTTTACATCCTTATAAATAAAATAACAAAGGCAACTTATTAAAAAATTCATTTTACTCATATTTACGTAGTAACAGCGCACTATTTATAAATTAGATATTTAACTGAGGTATTTGACGTATGGAAAACTCAACAAATCAGTATCCAACATCCGCACCTGCACAAGTTCAATCTCATCAACCAGGCGATCAGGAAAAAATGCATCCTGAACCTGAGGTTATAAAAAGCTCTCATAAAGGTAGCGATAAGTTAAAAGATAAAGTTGCCGTTATTAGTGGTGGCGATAGTGGTATAGGTCGTTCTGTCGCAGTATTGTTTGCCCGTGAAGGTGCCGATATTGCAATCCTTTATCTTGAAGAAGATGAGGATGCCGAAATCACTAAACAACTTGTTGAAAGAGAAGGACAACATTGCCTTTTATTAAAAGGTGATATTTCTGACCCAGATGTTGCAAAACTCGATATTGATAAAGTTCTACAACATTATGGAAAAATTAATATTTTAGTGAATAATGCTGGCGTGCAATATCAACAAAAGGAAATTGAAAGTATTAGTAATGAGCAATTAGAAAAGACATTTAAAACTAATATTTTTCCAATGTTTTATCTTACTAAAGAAGCTATTCCATATATGGAAGAAGGCGACAGTATTATTAATACGACTAGTATTACCAGCTATCAAGGCCATGATGAGCTTATTGATTATGCAAGTACCAAAGGTGCGATTACGACTTTTACACGTAGCTTATCGAACAATTTAATGAAACAGAAAAAAGGAATTCGGGTAAATGGTGTTGCACCAGGTCCGATCTGGACCCCATTAATCCCAAGCAGTTTTGATGCAGAAACCGTTAAGGAATTTGGTAAAGACACACCAATGGGAAGAATGGGACAACCAAGTGAAGTTGCACCTGCTTATCTTTTCCTTGCCTCAGATGATGCAAGTTATATTACAGGTCAGGTGATTCATGTAAATGGTGGTCAAATCGTAAATGGTTAATCCCTAAGATATAAAAAAGCCCTGAAAGTTAAAACTTTCAGGGCTTTTTTGTTTGTTAAGCCGGTATCTGAGCAGCTATTTGTTCTCGTGACCAAACACGATGAGCCATAATCAGTTTTTTGAATTTTTCAGCAATAGGCTGGAATTCATCTTCAACTAAAGTGCCCTCATCGGCAACTAAACCTAGCGGTTCAAGCAAATCAGATTTATTACCTAAAAACGCAATTGGTTTTAAATGCTTGTAAGCTTCGAGTACATAATGGCGCGCTACGCCATCTTGCAGTACGGCATTTAAGTTATCGCCATCAGGAATAATCACCGCATCATAAGCGATTGAAGGTTCAGCCATTTGCATACCATCAGCCACAATAATATTGTCTTTATGGTCTTTTACCGGAGCCAAGCTCGGCGCTAGTAAATGAACAACCGCACCTTCTTTAATCGCCCATTTTTTAATAGCTTCAAGTGTATCTGACTTCACAAGGTTATGAATAAGCACAGCAACTTTTCGCCCTTGAATATCTTCTGGTGGGAAAGCCAAGAAAGATAATTTAGCCGATTTTTCAACTGCGGTTTTCTTATAATCTAGAGTCAAATCAGGAACTTCAATTCCTAAGTTAGCACCTACTTGTCGAGCTAAGTCGAGATCGATATTTGCCAAAATTTGTTGAACTTGGCGCTCACGAATGTGTTTTCGTTGCACTTTACTTAATTCAAAAGTATAGGCATCGACCACATGCTTTTGCTCATGAGGGGCAAGGCTCTTGTAGTAAAGGCGCGGTTGTGAAAAATGATCGGAAAAGGTTTCACTTCTTTGACGAAGTTTGTGTCCACTAATTTGTTCAGGATAGCTTTCAAAACCACCATTTGAAGCAGCAGGTGGCGTTTCTGCTGGCCAATCATTATCAATTGAGTTTGGTTGATATGAAGCCTGCCCTTTATGAATCGTATGTTGGTGGATACCATCACGTTGATTGTTATGGAATGGGCATACTGGTTTATTGATCGGAATTTGGTGGAAGTTCGGTCCACCCAAACGACTTAACTGTGTATCGGTGTACGAAAATAGGCGTGCTTGTAGAAGTGGATCATTTGTAAAATCGATCCCTGGCACGATGTGTCCCGGACAGAAAGCCACCTGCTCTGTTTCTGCAAAGAAATTATCTACATTTCTATTTAAAACAAATCGGCCGATTGGAGTCACTGGAACCAACTCTTCAGGAATAATTTTGGTTGGGTCTAATAAATCGAAGTCAAAGTTCATTTCATCTTCTTCTTCGACAATTTGTACACCCAATTCCCATTCAGGATAAACCCCATTCTCAATCGCTTCATACAGATCTCGACGATGGAAATCTGGGTCTTTACCTGCAAGTTTTTGAGCCTCATCCCACACTAAAGCACTTAAACCTTGTTTAGGGGTCCAGTGGAATTTCACAAAATGAGATTTTCCTTGGGCATTAATAAGACGGAATGTATGAACACCAAAGCCTTGAATTGAGCGTAGATTACGTGGAATTGCACGGTCCGACATTGCCCAAATTACTGCATGAGCTGACTCAGGAACTAAAGACACAAAATCCCAGAAAGTATCATGGGCAGTTGCTCCTGTTGGCATTTCTGTATCTGGTTCAGGTTTTACCGCATGAACGAAGTCTGGAAATTTAATACCGTCTTGCACAAAAAAAACTGGTGCATTATTGCCGACTAAATCGAAATTACCTTCTTGGGTATAAAACTTAATCGCAAAACCACGAATATCACGAACGGTGTCAGCAGAGCCACGTGGTCCCTGCACTGTTGAGAAACGTACAAAAATTGGTGTTTGAATGCTTGGATCAGTTAAAAATCCCGCTTTTGTTAAGCGCTCATTTCCTTCATAAGCTTGAAAGTAACCGTGCGCACCTACACCGCGCGCATGAACAATACGCTCAGGAATACGCTCATGGTCAAAATGAGTAATTTTCTCTCTTAAAATAAAGTCTTCTAATAGCGTCGAACCACGAATACCCGCTCTTAAGCTATTCTCATTATCCGCTATTTTAACGCCTTGGTTTGTGGTTAATGCTTCATTGGTTGCATCGTCTCTGACTGAGTCTAATTGTTCAGTTTTTTGGGTAGTATTGGCTTTATTTGCAGCGTCAGCACCAGCCATTTCACTTGTTTTATTTGTTGATTTAACATTATCAGTCATGTTCATTACCTATGTTTTTAAAGTTAAACGTGGGGTGAGTTAAAAAACTTCAAGAGTTAGTTTTGTTAAAGGAACTTAAATATGGAAAAAGGAGTTCGACGTATTTACGAGTGCTCCAAAGTCCAATGCTTTTATGATGTGAATCTGGGGCCAAAAACGGA
This sequence comes from Acinetobacter sp. IRS14, assembly GCF_034650275.1. Classification (NCBI taxonomy): domain Bacteria; kingdom Pseudomonadati; phylum Pseudomonadota; class Gammaproteobacteria; order Moraxellales; family Moraxellaceae; genus Acinetobacter; species Acinetobacter sp. IRS14. The sequence goes on along the minus strand of NZ_JAOVFN010000009.1, from coordinate 65,261 downwards.
GTCAACTTGCATATTTTTATGGCAAGATCATGTGATTTCTGAACACGTTCTTGCAGTGCATCCAGTTCGCCATCGGAAATATAACTAAAGAGATAATCTTGAATACGCTGGCTATTCTTTAATTCCCTGCTATAAGCCAAGAAGTTAGAAGAATGATCACTACCTGCAATCCAGTCATGAATAATTTGACGTTCTACAGGGTTAAATACCCCAAACATTTTTCCATTTTCTTCATTAATCATTCGCCAGAACACACTCTGTTCTGGGTCGGTATTAAATTTAATCCACTTGTGATCAATGAGATGTGTAACCAGCCCTTTAACGTCTTCTGGATTTGATAACCATTGGTTAATCGTTTTACATCCAAACTGTCTAGTTTCGTTATGAATGAGCTGACCTACGAGCGCTTTTCTTTTTAAAATTTTAAGGACTAAATCTTCAAGATTTAAATTTTTAATAATTTTTGAAGATGAAACACCGTGACCATTAAGCGCAAAACCGCGCTTCAATTTATTAAAGAAAAGTTCTTTATCTCTGTATTTATCGTAAATATTTTCTATAACTTTAATTGCTTTATCTGCATGCCCGTTATCAATGTTATCGATAGTGATGTGCAAATTAAAATATTTAGAATCAATACCTAGTTCAGCAAGCTCATAATTACTGATGAGTAGATGCAGTGGCAGTTGCTCATAACCTAAATTAAAGCCGACAATTTCAGGAATGAACTCAGGTGGAGCGTAACCAAGCGCCAGCTGAATCACGGCATTATGATAATATTCGTCTTCTAATAGCAGATCAAAACTATCGAGTCCGAGACTACGTAGTAAGTCATCATAGATACAGACATGGTTTGCTTTCGGCTCACCTAGTCCCAGCTCTTCCAAATAAGTAATAATGAGGTCATGAAAAACCGGATCATTCCAGTAGTGAACTGAACTATATAGCCATGCACCATCTACTTTTTTAGTTGGGGAAACCTTAATTAAAAATTCGAATGCCTGACCAACATTCTTAAAATATTCTCTCTCACCCCCATTTTGTCTACGGTTTAGGTAAGCCTGAAATAATTCACAATTCTCTTTATTATCGTTTTCACACCATGGTTTAACTGTATTTATAGTTGCAGGAAAATCAATTTCCTTTTGATCTATTTTATCAATTTCTTTATTAAGAAAATCTCGTGCTTTCTTTTCTTTTTCAAAACTAGAAATATCAGGATCAAGGAAAAAAACAAATAATTCGTAATAGTTTTGTTGATTATCTTGTAATAAGTCTAATAATCTTTCTTTCACTACAACAGGCATTTCTATTCTCCTTTAGTGAGATATAAATTACCATACTTCAGCTAAACTATAATCCCAGCCTATCTTTGTTATATTACGTTATTAAGAAATAACCTATAATTTTAAAATCGTTAAATTTCAATTAGATAAAAAATAACACAAATTTACATTCTCAACTTTAGAATTATTTAAGCATCTGTTTTTATAAAAAATATATAAACAATAAATTTTAATTACATTTAAGTTACTTTAAAAATCATAAAGTTTAAAAACTTAACAAAAATAAATTAAAAATACTCTTATAACTAAATTAAAAACAGTTTTAAGGAGAAAACCAATGTTTAATTCATGTTGCAAATTACTCGCACAAGAAAAAATTAAAATTGCACTTTTTGAAAGTGCTTCGGCGGGCTATTTAGCTTATCGCTTCTCTTTAAGTCCCTATTCAGGTGATATTCTGATTGGAAGCTTAGTCAGCTATGACTTACGTGTCAAAGAAAATACACTTCATATCTCACCTGAACTTATTGAAAAATATACACCTGAATCGATGGAAGTCACTGTGGAAATGATCAAAAAAGGCAAAGAACTCCTACATGCCGATCTTTATATTGCCTGCACAGGCCTCTTAAAAAAGGGAGGGTCTGAGACTAAAGAAAAACCAGTAGGCACCTTTTTTTATTCTATTTATTATAAAAATAATTTTTACAACTTTAGACGACTATTTAAAGGGCTACCATGTCTTAAAATTAGACAACTTATTTATTGCATTTCTAAAGATATAGAATACATAATATTAGATAATAAAAAATAAATTCATTTTAATAAAAGATAACATATACACATTTAGAAATAACCATAGCATTTATTTAACACCACTTTACTCAAATGTAATTTTATCTATCTTCATATTAATTATGTTTATTGATAAAAATTACATTTTATAGAAATCAAGGTTTTATTTATTTTTCAAAGTTACAGTTAAATATAGGGTAACACCCGAAGACTACACATTAAAATTTTTCATGTTTTAATAAACCTATCTGAAGCTCTCAGATAAAACACACATCATAAATGATATGAGGTAATTAAAGATGAGCACTACTAATAATCAAAGCAATCAACGCGATAATCAACAGCAACAACAACAGCAAAATGACAACCGCAACAATCAGCAACAGCCAAACGGCAATCAACAGCAACAAAACAATCAGCAACAACAGCAAAATGACAATCGCCGCCAACAACAAGGCTCGAATCAAAAAGATTCAGGCCAACAAAACTCAAATAACAATAATCAGCAACGCTAATCCGATGCTGACTTAAATGTCATTTGATGCGGTCATTCATTTTATTTAGGAAGGTGCCCTCACCTTCCTAAATTTACCATAAGCATAAAATTAAATAATAGATGAGGAAAAACTGATGACAGATCAAAATAGCGATCACGCACGACTGCCAGCCGGCGACCATAATTATTCTGACACTTATTGGCGCGAAAGTTACCTTACTCGTCCTTATTATCAAGAAGCTCAGCTTACTACTCCCGATCTCGATTATGACCGAGACTTTTCGACAGCCTATGAATTAGGTCATCGTGCACGTGCTGAATCGGAACAAGGCACTCAATTTGAAGATGTCGAAGGCGGTTTGGAACAAAAATGGGAAGAACTTAAAGCTGAATCTCGTTTAAAATGGGAACATGCTAAACAAGCAATTAAAGATGCATGGAATGGAAGATAAGTTGTTTTTATAACATTCTCTTTTGGTCCAAAAACTAAGAGCCTATTTCCGATTGGCCCTCGGAAATAGGCTTTTTTTATATGCCACTATTTAACTTTCTTTTTTATTAAAATATTCAATAATTTCTTCTCCATTATTGACTGGTTTTACTGGAGAAGAAAGTGTTTCTTCATAGGCGTAGTCAGGTAAAGCAACTTTAGTCTGAATTGGCGGTAATTTTTCTTGTCCGCCTGTAGTAATTCTTTCAATAAAACCTGCAAGCCACAGCACAAATTCTTGTGTATTTTTACTCTTTGGAATAAGGCTTAAATCCAATTTAATTTTAGATTCCTGTAAGGGTTTAATCAGTAAGTCAGCAAAATCAATGTAATTGTATAAAAGCTTAAGCTTTGTCCCCTTAAGCTCATGTCTGAGTTCAATCATCAAATTGTTAAGGTCCTCCATAGGCTCATCTGTAAAGCCTTTTTTCTCTTTAACATTTTGATAGATTTTCTCAGCTATTCTTAAGTACTGGGGCATATCCTTACCTTTATAAAACTCTCATCATTAAAATGAATTTTGGATGAATATAAGTAATTTATTGTGTTTATTTTATTAATTTTTTGAAACTATAATTTAATAGCGAAACAATTCAGTAACAACAAATTATTCAAAAGATAACTTCAATCTAATTCATTGATTAATTTTATCTTTTTATATAATTATCTTTTTTATTGTGTTACATATCTTATAGAAATTAACGATAAGAAAACTCACGTAAAAGTGAGTTTTCTTAGATGAAATAATTATGAGTTTTTATCCATTTGTTGTGGAACAGTTGGATCATTAGAGCCATGTGTTCCATCATCATCTGTTGAATGTCGATCTTGGCAAGCACTCATACCCATCGCGATTGCAAATACCATACTTACTGCACAAAAAATTCTTAACATTGAGATCACCCTGATTAATCTTAAGATATAAGCTTATGAATAACATTATCTTCTGTTGACCTACCGCAGTGGTTCTCTTAACTTTTGTAGATTATGCAAGCTTTTGTAAAAATCAAAATTAAATAAATGATCAAAAAATATCATTCTTGCAATTGATATTTTAATTAAATTTTGGCATTAGCTAATTATTTCAGATTGTCATATTCATGAAAGTAAAATTATTCATCCTTTCCGAGTTTGTGTCTTATTAAGTCAATGATTGCAAACAATATATAAATTAACAATTAATAAATATTTGATATATAAACATTAAAACTCAATTATTAAGATTAGGTATAATAATTAATCAATCGCTTAAATTCCAAATAATCAGTTATTTTATTAATAAAAATTTAAAAATATTAATATTTGTTTATATAAACCAATCTTTTATTTTTGCAATTGACCCGCTTTAATGCTCAGCTTATGATGCTCCGGCTGACCTATTTTGTCAGTCGGTTTTAGCAGACCGTCTACCTAAGTGCACTAAAAACACGTTTTTTGGTGTGGAGCCCCTCGTGCCTTTGACGGAGGAACGGGAGTGGGACACCTTCGGGTGTGCTGGTTTCTTAGGTATCAGTCTGCTAACCCTCTTTCGTTTCACCACCATAATTAATAGCAGTGATTGGGCGTAACTTCTTTTATCAAGGAGTCTCTAATGACTATTATTTTATATCATTTTATTTTTCTTCATCTTTATTATCTTATCGTTCAGCTTAAAACACTTTTAAAGAATTCCTACCATCTTTTCACCTATCCAAACTTTTATCTTTATACGGAAAAAATCTCAAGATTAAATGCCAATTAAAGATTAGAACATCTATATACCAAATCGAACGATAACAACAACCAACTAAGAGCAATTATGATGTTTTTTTTATATCGTATTGTTTTAATGTGCATCCTATTAATAAGTTCTATAAGTTTATTAGGTTGCAGATCTATCAGTAAAAATGAATTTAACAGACATTGTGTTTGGGCAGGACGCGCACTTTCACAATGTAATTGTATTTATAACTCTTTAGAAGAACATTATTCGCCACAATTTGTAGAAAACTTACCTAAAGTAAGCTTACAAAATATTGATGCGGATAAGCACTTTGTGGAAACAATGAATGAAACCATGCACCAATGTCAGTTAAGTGCCAGAAAAAACTTAATTAACTAATCTTTGCCTGCTCTACCAAGAAATCTAAAAATGCCCTTACACGTTTAGGGACATATTTGTCATGTCCTATCCAAACAGCATGAAATTCTTCAGAAGCATTGATATTCCAGTCTTCAAGAATTTTAACCAATAGTTTTTGCTCTAGCGCTTTTCGAACTTGGAATTCATTAAGCTGTGCAACGCCAACACCTGCAAGCGCTAATTGTAAGATTGCTTCTCCATGATTTACTCTCAGGACTTGAGTAGGTGCAAGTGTGATTTCTTGCTCGTCTCTTTTAAACAACCATATTTTATTCTGACGCTGATAACTTACATCTAAAAGCTGATGTTCATAAAGCTCTTCTGGGTGCTGCGGACAACCATACTTTTCAATATATGCAGGTGAACAGACATAATGTTTCTGCGTGCTTCCGAGTGAGCGAGCAACCAAATTTGAGCTTTTTAAAGGCCCTGTCCGAATTGCAACATCAATCCGTTGCTCAACTAAATTAATGACTTCATCACTCAAATGAGCCTCTAATTCAATTTGTGGATAGCACTCGTTAAATCGAGAAATACAAGGCAATAAAAAGTGTGTCCAATATGAAAGACTAGTATGAATTCTAATTCGCCCTTGCGGCATGTGATTTGCAGTAACTGATTGTTCTAGTTCATCTAAGTTATTGAGTATATGAATGCCTTGCTCATAAAACTGACATCCTTCACTGGTAAGCTGAAACTGGCGTGTTGAACGGTTAAGCAATCTAACGCCAAGTCTTTTTTCCAACCGAGAAATTAACTTACTGACCGCAGACGGCGTCATGTCACAAGCTCTTGCAACGGCAGAGAAACTCCCAAGCTCGACCACTCGAATAAAAATTGCCAACTCGCCAGACCGATTAATATCAAAATATGACATAACAAAAGCCATTTATGAATTTCATTCACAAATCTTATTCCGCTTATGTCGCTATAACAAGCCAGCAATTTGTTTCAAGATAACTTTAATTCGTTTTAAAGAGTTCACGAGATGAAACTTTATCAACCCGCCCTATTCTCTCTCATTTTATTTACAAGCTTTGCACAAGCAGAAGTAAAAAAGAGCGAATGGATTACCACTTGGGCAGCCAGCCCCCAAAAAGTCTGGAATAAAGATTTCTTTTTCCCGACCAATATTCCAGATCAAATATCTAATCAAACCATCAAACAAATCAGTCAAATTAGTTTAGGTGGTGAAGCTGTTAGGCTTGTTTTCACAAATCAATATGGGGATCAACCGTTATCTATTGATAAAACAACTGTGGGAATATTCAAAGGACAAAGTCTAAAAGCTAAGAGTACTTATCCAGTTTATTTTTCTGGGAAACTTAAAGCACAAATTCTACCTGGCAAACAACTGATTAGTGATCCAATCCAGCTACCTGTTCCCGATCATGCGCAGTTAATGGTAAATAGTTTTATTCAAAAGCCGACTACATTTAAAACTTTTCATTGGGATGCGAAACAAACCAGTTGGATTATTGCTGGCAATCAGACCGCGAACTTAAATACGCCTAGCAGTGCCAAAACAACAACTGCACGGTTATTATTATCGGCTATTGAAGTAAAACCGAAGCATAAAGCACATGTTGTTGCAGTCATTGGAGACTCCATTACTGACGGCGCAACTGCAACTTTAGATGCAAATACGAGATGGACTGACTTTTTAGCTAAGCGCTTATCGACCCATCAAATAGCGGTTATTAATAGTGGAATTTCAGGGAATCGACTACTTACAGACGGTATGGGTGACAGTGCTTTAAAACGTTTAAACAGTGAAGTGTTTCAATACTCAGGTGTTAAAACTTTAATTGTTTTAGTTGGTATTAATGATATTTCATGGCCCGGTACAGCTTTTGCACCTAAACAACAAATACCGTCGTTTGAAGCCTTAACCGAAGGTTATAAACGTGTTGTAAAGGACGCTCATGAGCAAGGTATTCAAGTGATTGGGGCGACATTACTTCCCTTTTCAGGCGCTTTACCCAATACACCTTTAGATAACTATTATCAGCCTAACAAAGATGAATTACGCCAGCGCATTAATCAGTGGATGAGAACCAGTAAAACATTTGATGGGGTTCTTGATCTTGAGCAAGGCTTAAAAGATTCAAAACATTCTGACCGATTAAATCCAATTTATGATTCTGGAGATCATTTACATCCGAATGATCGCGGTAATCAACAAATGGCAAATCTGGTTGATTTAAACCAGTTAGTTAATCAATAAAACGCCAGATGCAGGTAGGAATTTGCTCCCTACCTGCATCACTATTTATTAATTACCCTCTAACTCGGTGGTAAGTTTTGGTGTAATCGGCTGTTTTTCAGCTGCATAACGTCTTAGAACCATGACAGCGAAAAGCGCCAAAATTGCAGGGATTGCGATCATCACAAAATTCATCTTATGTGGTAACTCTAAACCCAATAACAAGCCCGTTAAGATTGGACCAACAATTGCCCCAATTCGGCCAACACCAGAGGCACAGCCAATTCCAGTCGAACGTACACTTAATGGATAATATTGTGCAACGTAACTATAAAGAAGAATTGAGGTCCCAATCGTTGCAGCGCCTGCAACAGTGACTAACCCATATAAAACATAGGCTGGAGACTTAAAGCCTAAACCGATTAATGCTAAAACACCCGCCAGTAGCATTCCCATAATTACCGGTTTTAGATGAAATTTATCAGACAAAATACCGCCACCAATTGAACCGATCATTGCGCCCACATTTAGAGCAAGCAAAAATAAAATACTTTTGCCCAATGAATACCCTGCTGCCAGCATGAGTTTTGGTAACCAGCTACTTAAGGCATACACCATGAGTAAGCACATAAAGAATACGAGCCAGAACATGAGTGTATTGAAGACACGGCCTTGTTGAAATAATCCCTTTACAGAACTGCCTGTGGGAACATTATCTTCATTAAGCACTAATTGCGTATTGATCGTTAGTGTTTGTTCAGGTGAAATTTTTTGAATAATGTGCTGTGCCTTTTCAGTTTTACCTGTTTTAACTAAAAAAGTTAAAGACTCGGGTAAAAACTTCCAAATGACAGGTAATAAAAATAGTGGAATACCGGCAATTAAAAACATAATTTGCCATCCCTGACTTTCAACCAAATAACTACCAATTAAGGCTGAAAGAATTCCCCCAATCGCATAACCACTAAACATAGTCCCCACCAGCGTACTTCGTATACGTTTAGGTGCGTATTCCGAAGTCAAAGCAACTAGATTTGGCATAACCCCACCAATGCCTAGCCCCGCTAAGAACCGAAGCACCCCTAACTCAAGTGGGCTTGATGCAAAAGCACCTAAAAAGGTGAAACCACTAAAAAGAGTGACACAAATTAAAATCACATTCTTACGGCCTATTTTGTCTGCCAAAGTTCCAAAGAACATTGCCCCAAACATCATTCCGCATAGTGCTGTACTTGCTAACATCCCCGCTTGTACAGCTGTTAACGACCACTCTTGCATGAGCAAAGGCAGTACAACGCCATAAATCACCAGATCATAACCATCAAAAACAATAATTAATAAGCACCAAAGCAAAATGCTCCAGTGAAAAGGGGTAAATCGGGCCTGATCAATAACTTCATTTACATTTAATTTAGATGTTGTCATTTACTCACCTCCTCTGTGAGATAAATTCATATTTAATTTTTTAAAACGACATATTGCACCCTAAAGAAAAAACAGATTATTCAAGGTCTTGTTGAATAAATTAAAAGTCATAACTCGCCATCATATTGAAGCGGTTATCAATCCCGTTACGGCCATCAAAAGTTTCTCGTTCGCCATACACATATTCGACCCCCAACGTAATTGGCTTGTAAGGGTTATACAGTGCATTTACCCAGCCTTGCCAAAGCTCTTTGTTTTGAGTGGTGCTATTACGTTGTAATTCGGCAAAACGGTTGTCATCTTTGGCTTTCATATAGCCATAAGCTAAGGTTGAACGAATTTGTGGCGTAAATTGATGAGTAATACCTAAAGAAACAGTGTCAAACTCATTGCTATGCATATTATTTTGATCATCTATTGCATAGCCGCTATTACTCCATAGCAAGAAACGCCCATCTCCTTTGACATGGTAGTAATCGGCTTTGAGTAAGGTATCGGGGGTAATTTGATATTTACCTCCGAAGCCCACACCCCAAGCAACTTGCTCATCATTATTAGTTCTTTTTTCGGCAACTAAACTACGGGCAGATAACATCGAACCATTGGCAAATTTATGATTTAAGCGTCCTACCAAAGCGGGTAAGCGCATTTTATTGTCAGGGTCAGTTGTTGCAGTATATTTCGGGTCTTCAACCGATATTGCAAAACTCGTATTGGCAGTTAAGTTATCGCTATAGCGTACAAGCGGTGATCTTAATAATGCACTGCCTACAAATGTGCCAGCATCAATCGTTTCCGGATAATATTCAGGTGCGATAAATGTTGACCACGTTTGACCAATAAGCCATTTATCAAACGTTAAATAAGCATGGCGTATACGGAACTGATCACGAGTTGCAGCCCCAAAGAAGTCCATTTCCAGTTTCCCGCCCACATCACCCACAGCCGTTGGGGTTTTAAAATTCAACCCGAAACGTGTCACATTAACGGTGCTGTGCAACTGGTCTTTTTGTGCAGATTCTTCTGGCGTATTTTCGAGTGGAACCCCACTAATATTGTTATACATGGTAGAAGCCCCTTTCATTTGATAAGAAGCATCTGCCCGTATATAACCGTATAAATTAAATTCTGCACCAGACTTAGTTAACACTTGTTTTGTAGGCTGAGCAGCTTGGGGCATTGCAGAAGTTGCTAGCTCAACTCGTCCTTGCGATAAAGATTTCTGAGCTTGCATGTTGGCTTGTAGCATAGCCCGTAGTTCTTTTACTTCTTGGCGAAGTTGTTCTATTTCAGGATCTGTTTGACCTGCAAAAGCAGAAGACACAAATAGGGTCACAGAAACTGCCAATAGGCTTTTTTGAACCGTTGTATTTAAAGCATTTATCATAAAACTTTCCTTTTTTGATCTTTAATTAGACTTAAAGATCTCGACATCCTTTTTGTTATGTACCTGTCTAAAACAGGCCCTTAAACATCTGACTTTCTTCCTTTAGAAAGTCTTCCATCATATTTTTTAGACAAAACCTCCCTTAAGCAGCATTGAGGCCACTTTTTAATGTGTTATAGGTAAAGCTAGTTCTTCTAATTTTTTTCGTTTTTTATATTCTCATCCTCATTGAGAATATTTAGGTGTTAAGACAACATTCCTTTGTCTCTAATGACATTATTTTTTTGCAATAAAACCCTGATACGTCAAAATTTGCGTATACGGCTGTACGCTCTCGAAACCAGTCTTTTGCAAAAGTTTGATATACCCTTCAGTGGTTAAGCTAAAAAAGTCTTGTGCCATACGCTCTAACATTTTCTGACATTGCTCTTCCGTTAAACCTTGATCCAAGCATAAATAAGGTAAAGCTTGAAGCTGCTGTGGATTTACACACGTCATTAAATCGTAAGTAAGCAAAATGGCCTTTTCTTTTAAACGAGCATAAATATCTTTAAAAAAAACGAGTTTTATCTCATCTGCAATAAAATGAGCCACGAGAATAGAAAGTGCAGCATCAAAGCAATTTTCCAGAGGCAAAGCCGAAGTTTCACCGTGAACAAAGGTTACTTGTGAAGATTTATCTAAAAGTTCAACCTGTTCCTGAGCTTTTTGCAGCATGGTCAAAGATGGATCAACTGCTGTAAATTTCCAGTTCGGATGTCGTTTAAGTAAATATTCAAGTTCATACCCCGTACCACAGCCCACAATTAAGATATGAGCATTAGGTTTCAACACCGATTGTAAAATGGCATCCACCTGTTGATGGATGACTTCATAACCTGGAATTAATTTACGAATATGTTCGTCATATCCTTCGACTACTTTTGGGCTATTAAAGTCTTTTGCCATTTTGCTTATCCTCTATTTAAACTGCCTTTAGATTTATAGTTTGCTGCACTTTGAACAGGCTTTCGGCTTCTTTAGTCAAAGACATTTCCAGTTAAGTTAAGCTCAGCGCGCATAATTTCCTGCAATTTAAACTTTTGTGCTTTGCCCGAAGCTGTCATTGGAAACTCATTAAAGAATCGGACATAACGCGGCACTTTATTATGAGAAATATGCTCTTTGCAAAATTGGCGAATACTGTTTTCATCAATTTGGTGATGCTCATGCAAAATAATACAAGCACAGAGTTCTTCACCATATCTGGCATCTGGTAAGCCAATGACTTGCACATCGCTTACATCTGGATGGGTATATAAAAAGTCTTCAATTTCTTTTGGAAAGAGATTTTCCCCACCACGAATCACCACATCTTTAATACGGCCTTTAATTTTAATAAAACCGTCTTGGTCCATTTCGGCAATATCACCCGTATGCATCCAGCCAGCTGAATCAATGACCTCTTTGGTCTTTTCTTCTTCGCCCCAATAGCCAGCCATCACTGAATAACCGCGAACACATAGCTCACCTAAAGTGCCTTGCGGAACAATCTGCCCTTCTAAATCGACAATTTTAATTTCAACATGCGGATGAACATGCCCAACTGTGCTTACTCGTTTATCAATCGAATCATTTACCGAGCTTTGTACACTTACTGGTGAGGTTTCAGTCATGCCATAACAAATGGTGATTTCAGACATATGCATACGGTCTATGACACGCTGCATAATTTCACGTGGGCAAGGACTACCAGCCATAATGCCTGTTCTTAAGCTCGACAGGTCAAACTCATTAAATTGCTCATGCTCTAAGGTGGCAATAAACATGGTTGGCACGCCATAAGCTGCCGTACAGCGTTCTTGATGAATCGCTTTTAAAGTTTCTAAAGGATTAAATACCGCCGATGGATAGACCATGGTCGAACCATGCGTAACGCATGCTAGATTCCCCATGACCATGCCAAAACAATGAAACAACGGCACAGAAATACACACTTTATCTTGAGGGGTTAAACGAATACCTTCCCCCACAAAATAACCATTATTTAAAATATTGTGATGGGTCAACATGGTCCCTTTAGGGTTACCTGTTGTACCTGAAGTAAATTGGATATTAATGGTTTCATCAAACTGATGTTGCTTCGCTAATTGTTTTAATTGTTCTAGCTGTTCAGAAGTTGGTGTAGTAACTAAATCACTAAAACGATAAATACCCGTATGCTGTTGGTCATCGATTTTAATGACAAATTTTAAATGTGGCAGTCGCGCTGAACTGAGCACTTTATCTGAACTGTTGGTCAACTCAGGGGCAATTTTTGTCAGTAATTCTTGATAATCAGTCGTTTTGAATTGAGAAGCAATAATCAATCCTTTGCATGAGACTTTATTCAACACATATTCAAGTTCATGGCTTTTATAAGCTGTATTCAGGTTGACTAAAATAATCCCTGCTTTAAAAGCTGCAAATTGGGTTACCGTCCATTCCACACAGTTAGGTGACCAGATCGCTAATCGATCTCCTTTTTTTAATCCCAATTTTAAAAGGCTACAAGCAAAAGCATTTACTTCATCCTGTAAAGCTTTATAGGTTAATCGTCTGTTTTGGTGGAAACTAACGATTGCTTCCTTTTCTGCATATTGCCGACAGGCCTGATCGAATTGTTCACCAATGGTCATACCCAATAAGGGCTGTGTGCTTGGTCCCGAGGCGTAGCTTAACCGTTCTTGTTGCATTGAATCATTCTCCTTGATTCTTCTAATTCTCTTCTTACCTGATCTAATTGTTGTTACTGCAACTACTTTTCCAAACCGCCTACCTTGTAATGTTTATCCTTTATATGCCCTATTTCTTCTGCACAGCATCTACACAAAAGTCAGCAATCTGTTTTGAAAAATAGTCTTTGTGCGCATGATCAAACTTTGTATTTTGAGCTGGATCTAGGGGTTCAACTACCACATAGGTCATGGCACCGACAACACAAAGTGCTGCTGTGTTTAAATCATCCAAGACAAACTCACCACTTGCGTTTCCATCCGCGAGTATTTTTTTAATACTTTGTTTAATCAATTGCTTTACACGAAAACGCTCATGTTCAACCGTTGAATCGACGGGTTCAAACATGAGTGAATATGCAAGCTGAGGACTATTCAGTGCCCGTTTTACAAAGGTTGCCACCGCCTTATGTAATTTCTGCTTTGCCGATAACTCACTTTCGGTAATCGAATCAATCACCAATAGTTCTGTATTAATAGCCTCGGACAAAACTTCAATCAGCACTTGGCTTTTATTATCAAAGTAGCGATAAACCAGTCCACTAGATACACCCGCTTGCTCTGCAATTGTTTGTATTTGCGCGTCTTTAAATCCTCCCTCTGAAATTATTTTTCTGGCTGAATTCAAAATCGCTTTACGATTTTGCTCCATCCGCTCTTGCATTAAAGATGATCGTTTATAGCTCATAATTTATTCTCTAACAAATAAAATGAATTGTAAATCATTTTATGAATCTGTATTCACTTTTTCAAAAAATCATTGTATGTTACTTATCAAATACCCACAAAATATTTTATGGACAACAAATATAACCAATAGGATGAAAATATCATGAACCTACGCAGCTTGAATTTCGGTCTAGATGAAACTTTAATTGCGCTTCAAGATTCGGTAGCCGCTTTTTGTGCAAAGGAAATTGCACCAATTGCCCAACAAGTTGATCAAGACAACAAATTCCCTGCACATCTCTGGAAAAAATTCGGAGATATGGGCCTTTTAGGCATGACGGTTTCTGAAGAATATGGCGGTGCCAATATGGGTTATTTAGCTCATATTATTGCCATGCAAGAAATTTCTCGTGCTTCGGCAGCCATTGGTTTGTCTTACGGTGCTCATTCTAATTTATGTGTAAACCAAATTAACCGTAACGGTAACGAACAGCAAAAACAAAAATATTTACCAAAACTGATTTCTGGTGAATATGTAGGTGCCCTTGCGATGTCCGAACCGAATGCAGGTTCTGATGTTGTTAGCATGAAATTACGTGCTGAACAAAAAGGTGATCACTTCGTTTTAAATGGTTCAAAAATGTGGATCACTAACGGCGGTGATGCAGATGTACTTGTGGTTTACGCTAAAACTGATCCGCAAGCTGGTGCGAAAGGCATGACCGCTTTCTTAATTGAAAAAGGCATGAAAGGCTTTAGTCACGGTAACCATTTAGACAAACTCGGTATGCGTGGCTCTAACACTTACCCGCTGTTCTTTGACAATGTAGAAGTCCCTGCTGAAAACGTACTCGGCGGTGTTGGTAACGGCACAAAAGTACTGATGAGTGGTTTGGACTATGAACGTGCAGTTTTAAGTGCCGGACCTTTAGGCATTATGGATGCTTGTTTAGATGTGGTCATTCCATACTTGCATCAACGCGAACAGTTTGGCCAAGCTTTAGGTGAATTCCAGCTTATGCAAGGCAAACTTGCCGATATGTATTCAACTTGGTTGGCATGTAAAGCACTCGTCTATGCTGTTGGTACTGCCTGTGACAAAGCTGACCATGACCGCAGCCTACGTAAAGATGCTGCAAGTGCCATTTTATATTCTGCCGAAAAAGCGACATGGATGGCTGGTGAAGCAATTCAAACTTTAGGCGGTAATGGTTATATCAATGAATTCCCTGCTGGCCGTTTATGGCGCGACGCAAAACTTTATGAAATTGGTGCAGGAACTTCTGAAATTCGCCGCATGCTGATTGGCCGCGAACTCTTTAATGAAACCAAATAATAATTATAAATAAGGATGCATCTTATGAACCAATTACAAAGCAAGATTAATGTTCGAAGTGAAGACTTCAAAACAAACCAGCAAGCCATGCAAACATTGGTCACAGATCTAAAACAAGTTGCCCAGCGTATTGCTTTAGGTGGCGGTGAAAATGCCCGTCAAAAACATTTGGCTCGAGGTAAACTTTTACCCCGTGAACGTATTGATCAACTCATTGATGTCGGCACGGCATTTTTAGAAATTGGTCAGTTGGCAGCATACAACGTTTATGAAGATGATGTTCCTGCCGCGGGCGTAATTGCGGGTATTGGTCAAGTCAACGGCATCACTTGTATGATCGTTGCCAACGATGCAACAGTAAAAGGTGGAACATACTACCCACTTACGGTTAAAAAGCATTTACGCGCACAAGAAATTGCCGAACAGAATCACTTGCCTTGTATTTATTTGGTGGACTCAGGCGGTGCCTATTTACCAATGCAAGATGAGGTTTTCCCAGACCGTGATCACTTCGGACGTATTTTCTATAATCAGGCACGCATGTCGAGCCTAGGTATTGCCCAAATTGCTGTAGTGATGGGTAGCTGTACCGCAGGTGGTGCTTATGTGCCAGCCATGTCTGATGAAACGATTATTGTACGTAATCAAGGTACGATTTTCTTAGGTGGCCCTCCTCTTGTAAAAGCTGCAACAGGCGAAGTGGTCAGCAGTGAAGATTTAGGCGGTGGCGATGTACACACACGTCTTTCAGGCGTGGCTGACCATTTAGCCGAAAATGATGAACATGCAATTGCGATTGCACGAAACATTGTCGCTAACCTTAATAAAAAGCCAAACGATTTAAATAAACAAGTTGATGAGCCTCTATTTGATGCATCAGAACTCTATGGCGTGGTGCCAAGTGATGCGCGTAAACCTTTCGATGTACGTGAAGTGATTGCCCGCATTGTAGATGGTTCTCGTTTTGATGAGTTTAAAGCACGTTTTGGTTCAACACTCATTACCGGTTTCGCTTCGCTCTATGGCATGCCAGTCGGGATTATTGCCAATAACGGTATTTTATTCTCTGAGTCTGCACAAAAAGGTGCGCACTTTATTGAGCTATGTACTCAGCGCAATATTCCATTGTTATTCTTACAAAACATTACGGGCTTTATGGTTGGTCGCCAGTATGAAAATGAAGGAATTGCAAAAAACGGCGCCAAATTAGTGATGGCAGTTGCAACCGCAAATGTACCAAAACTCACTTTGATTATTGGTGGTTCGTTTGGTGCGGGTAACTACGGCATGTGTGGCCGCGCTTATTCACCACGCTTTTTATGGACATGGCCAAACTCTCGTATTTCTGTGATGGGCGGCGAACAAGCAGCAAGCGTACTCTCAACTTTAAAACGTGATCAAATTGAGCAAAAAGGTGCCGAGTGGTCAGCGCAACAGGAAGACGAATTTAAACAACCCATTCGTGAACAATACGAGCGCCAAGGCCATCCATACTATGCTTCTGCCCGTCTTTGGGATGACGGTGTAATTGACCCAGCGCAAACTCGCCAAGTACTTGGTTTAAGTCTTGCTGCCGCTATGAATGCACCAATCCAGCCAACCAAATTTGGCGTGTTCCGCATGTAAGAGGTGTATATGAGCTATCAATTTTTACAACTCGAACAACAAGGTCAAGTTGCCTATGTTTGGCTGAATCGCCCTGAATTGCACAATGCATTCAACACCACAGTCATTGAAGAACTACATGCCTGCTTTAAGCAAATTAATACACGTGATGATATACGTGTTGTGGTTTTAGCTGGTCGCGGTAAAAGCTTTTCGGCAGGTGCCGATCTGAACTGGATGAAACAGGCAGGTCAGGCATCTTCCGTAGAAAATCAAGCAGATGCATTAAAACTTGCGCAAATGTTAGATGCACTTGCAACGCTAAAACAACCAACCATTGCCCGTGTGCATGGCATTGCCTTTGGCGGCGGTATGGGTTTGGCGTCGGCATGTGATATTTGTATTGCTAGCACTGATGCCAAGTTTGCAACTTCTGAGGTTCGTTTAGGACTTGCTCCTTCTACCATTAGTCCCTATGTAATTCGTGCGATTGGTGCAAGACAAGCCTCTCGTTACTTCTTAACTGCCGAGCGAATTTCAGCACGTGATGCCAAACAAATTGGCTTGGCCCATGAAGTTGCAGATGCCGAAGACTTAGATAAAAAAGTTCAAGAAATTATTGATGCTCTATTACTCGGTGGCCCACATGCTCAAGCGGCATCAAAACAACTCATTCAAATGGTGAGCAACCAGACCATGAGCAATGATTTACTGCAACAGACAGCACATCATATTGCTCAAGTTCGTCAAGGCAGCGAGGCAAAAGAAGGTCTGAGTGCCTTTTTAAATAAACAACAGCCTGCTTGGATTTCTAACTCGAATAACAACAATTAAGGATGATCATCATGTTTGAAAAGATTCTAATTGCGAACCGTGGCGAGATTGCCTGTCGCGTAATTCGCACAGCTAAAAAATTAGGTATTAGAACGGTGGCTGTTTATTCCGATGCAGACGCAAACGCACAACACGTCAAACTTGCAGATGAAGCGGTTTATATCGGTCAGTCCCCTGCAACGCAAAGTTATTTACAGGTTGATCGAATTATTCAAGCAGCGATTAATACAGGCAGCCAAGCGGTTCATCCGGGCTACGGTTTCCTTTCTGAAAATGACCAGTTTGCACTCGCTTGCCAACAACACAACATTTGCTTTATTGGCCCGCCAGTGGATGCCATTTTAGCAATGGGCTTAAAAGCGACCTCGAAAGCTTTAATGGAAAAAGCAGGTGTCCCTTTAACACCGGGTTATCACGGAACCAACCAAGATGCCGACTTTTTAAAACAACAGGCAGACCGAATTGGCTATCCTGTTTTAATTAAAGCCAGTGCTGGCGGCGGTGGTAAAGGCATGAGTCTGGTTGAACGCAGTGAAGACTTTTTGCATGCCTTAGCCTCTTGTAAACGTGAAGCAAGATCGAGCTTTGGTAATGATGACGTCTTAATTGAGCGCTATGTAATTCAACCACGCCATATTGAAGTTCAAGTATTTGGCGATACACATGGCAACTATGTGCATTTGTTTGAACGTGATTGTTCTGTACAACGCCGTCACCAAAAAGTGTTAGAAGAAGCCCCTGCGCCACAAATGCCAAGTGAAAAGCTTGATGCAATGCGCCAAGCTGCAATTGATGCTGCACGTGCCGTAGATTATGTCGGTGCCGGTACGGTTGAGTTTATTGTGGAACAAGACGGTACGGCGTATTTCATGGAAATGAATACCCGCCTACAAGTTGAACACCCTGTCACCGAAATGATCACAGGTGAAGACTTGGTTGAATGGCAACTTCGTGTGGCTTATGGTGAACCTTTACCTAAACTACAAAACGAATTGCAGATTCACGGCCATGCGCTTGAAGCACGTATTTACGCCGAAGAACCAGAAAAAGGCTTTTTACCTGCAATCGGTAAAATTGACTATTTGCACTATCCAACTCAAAACCAATATGTGCGTGTAGACAGTGGTATTGTTGAAGGTGATGAAATCACGACGTATTACGACCCAATGATTGCTAAACTCATTGTATGGGGTAAAAACCGTGAAGCTGCGCTCATTCAAATGCAACACGCTTTAAACCAATTCCATGTCGATGGTTTAGGCAACAACATTGCTTTCCTTGAAAAAATTGTTCGTAGCGAATCATTTAAACAAGCCAAGCTTGATACCAACCTGATTCAGCGTGAACAAAATTTCTTGTTTAGCCCTGAAGAGATCAAACCTGAACTTGTGGTAGCAGCGGCGTTTATTGAGTTTTTAAGCAAACTTAATAACAACAACTCAAGCCAAAAACAGCTTTGGCAGGCTCAACCACTTTGGCGTTTAAATATTGCTTATCAGCACAGTATTAAACTGAATTATTTAAACCAAAATATCCAAATCAAATTTGCCTCAAATGAAGATGGTTTCACCGCAGAATATAACGGTCAAAGCTACCCGATTTCTGGACAATTGATTGATGCGCATACGGCCTCTGTTCAAATTGCTGGGACTAAGCAAAAACTGTCTTTTAACCAAAGTCAGCAAGGCATTACCTTATTCCAAAATGGACAAAGCTATAAGTTTGCTTATATTCGCCAAGACTTTAATCAAGCAGATAGCCAAGCCGATGAAGGCCACCTAAAAGCACCAATGCCGGGTGTGGTAACGCAAGTACTGGTGAGCGCAAATCATAGCGTGAAGAAAGACGATATTTTAATGACACTTGAAGCCATGAAAATGGAATATACCATTCGTGCCCCTAAAGACGGCTTAATTGTAGACTCCTATTTCCAAGTCGGTGATCAAGTCAAAGCTGGCGACGAGCTTGTGGAATTTCAGCCTGCGCAGGAGGAAGTTGCATGAGTGAGTTTGTCAAAATCGTGGAGGTCGGTCCCAGAGACGGCCTCCAAAATGAAAAGCAAGCTTTGACTGTCGAACAACGCTTAAACTTTATTAATGACCTGATTAATGCAGGTCTGAAATCGATTGAAGTCGGTTCATGCGTTTCGGCAAAATGGGTGCCGCAAATGGCTCAAAGTGACGAGCTATTTAAGCTGTTACCCCAAACAACCGATGTGCAATTTAGCCTACTCACCCCCAATATCAAAGGTTTTGAAACTGCTCAAGCGGTAGGATGCAAAGAGGTTGCGGTATTTACTGCAGCTTCTGAGAGCTTTACCCGTAAAAATATCAACTGCTCTATTGACGAAAGCTTCGAAAAATTTAGCGATGTCATGAACGCTGCAAAAGCCCATAACATTCGTGTACGCGGTTATGTCTCTTGTATTGTCGATTGTCCCTATGAAGGCGCAATTGCCCCTGAACAAGTGGTAAAAGTTGTTAAACGACTTTATGACATGGGCTGCTATGAAGTGTCTTTAGGTGAAACCATTGGCACAGCAACACCGGATCGGGTTCAAAAGGTTTGGCAAGCTTGCCTCACTGAACTCGATAGCAAGGTTTTGGCTGGGCATTTTCACAATACCTACGGCATGGCGATTGCCAATATTTATCAGTCTTTACAGCAAGGTATTCGTGTTTTTGACTCGTCTCTTGCAGGACTTGGCGGTTGCCCTTATGCCAAAGGAGCCTCAGGTAATGTATCGACCGAAGATTTGTTTTATTTGCTGTCGCACATGGGGTTTGAAACGGGCATTAACTTAGAAAAACTGATGCAAGCCAGTCAAAATATTAGCCATGTATTAAACCGAAAAAGCTTGTCGAATTATGCAAATGCTTATTGGCAAACCAAGTGTGCCTAATCATAAATTAAAATAGCTCAGCATCTGGTATAAAGCTTAATATTAGGCCGAGTACCAGATCATCCTATCTCATCTTTATCTCATTTCGTTCAGGAATTGGGACTAAATCCCTCACGCAATTTTTTTAAAATTTATCATTTATCTCTGTATTAAATGCCTCTCTCAACAGAAGCATTCTCTACCCTATTTTTATTCTAAATCCGTATTATTCTTTATCCTTTTTCAATTGTAGTCCTTAAAAATTTATCTGATTATTTATAAAAATAAGAAGCATCCATTTCAATTCTTGGGGAAATATATTCTTCCACCCAATCTAACCATGCACGTGTTTTAGCATCAATAAAATGACGTGAAGGCAATAAGGTATAAACCCCTATATCGGGCGAACGCCACTCTGGCAAGATATGACATAATCTTCCATTTTGAACTGCATCTAAAGCCGAAAACATCGGCAATAGCGCCACACCCATATCTTGTTGCACCACATCTAACAATAACTCAGGGTTATCTGCAATGAGTTGCCCGCCAGTATCAATTTGGTAAGACTCACCCTTTGCATTTAACAAGTGCCAATCTGGTGTAATAGACGGGTTTACTAAGCGTAAACAGGCATGGTTTTTTAAGTCTTCTGGAGACTTCGGCACACCATGTTTTTCTAGATACGCTGGTGAAGCACATAAAACAGAAAAAATAGTGCCAATTCTGCGTGCAACAAACCGAGAGTCAGTTAATGATTCAGTTAGATACAGACTGACATCGACCCCTTTTGCCAATAGATCTGGAACGTACTGTGAAGTCGTATATTCCACTGTTAATTCGGGATAATGCTTACAAAACTCGGCCATCACTGGAAAAACATAATGATGCCCAAAGCTTCCCATGCTTAATACACGTAAACGTCCTTTCGGTTTAGATGCTGTTCCTGTTACTTCCGACTCCGCTTCATCCACCATTGAAATGACTTGGCGACACCGCTCAGCGTAAGTCGCACCAATATCGGTCAGTGCCTGCTGGCGCGTTGAGCGTTGTATTAATTTTGTACCTAAGCGTGTTTCTAGCTCGCTGATAAGACGTGAAACCTGTGCTGTGGTCAGATCCATCTGCTCAGCTGCTGCTGTAAAACTCCCGCTATCAATCACTTTCAGGAATGCATGCATTGCATGCAATAGTCCACCATCGAGATTTTTGCGCATAACGTAAATATGTTTTCCTAAATTACGGATTGTTGCACCAGTTTAGTTCAACCACAATGACTAAATGTACATACATTGGCACTAATTCTTTTTAAGAAGAGGAACCGATCTTTTTTTATTTCGTATGTCACTTGCTCCAAATATTCAACTGGATGTTGAAAAAAGAAAGTAGTCCGAGCTACTAAAAATTCTAAGGAGATATAAATGAATATAGCTACAAAAGTCACTCCAAATATTATTGCAACAAAGGATGTGTCACTTGAAGATAAATATGTAAGTGATAACGGTACAGCATATATGACAGGCATTCAGGCACTTGTTCGGTTGCCTCTTGCCCAAACTCGCCGTGACGCGATTAATGGTTATCATACTGCTGGTTTTATTTCTGGTTATCGCGGTTCTCCTGTTGGTAACTATGATAGTTTCCTTTGGCAAGTTCAAGGATTACTTAAATCCCATAATGTTGTATTTCAACCTGGTGTAAATGAAGACTTGGCTGCTACCGCAATTTGGGGTACGCAACAAGTTAATCTTTCAGGCCAAGGCAAATATGATGGAGTGTCTTCATGGTGGTATGGTAAAGGCCCGGGTGTTGACCGTTCAGGCGATGTACTCCGCCATGCTAACTTAGCTGGTACCTCTGAACGTGGTGGTGTCGTTGCTTTATTTGGTGATGACCACTCATGTAAATCTTCTACAATTCCTCACCAGTCTGAACATGTCATGATTGGTTGCGGTATTCCAATTTTCTACCCAACATCCGTTCAACAAATTTTAGACTTTGGTGTTCACGCCATTGCAGTTTCACGTTTTTCTGGCCTTTGGTCTTCAATGAAGCTAGTCAGTGAAATTGTTGAAACTTCTGCTTCAGTTCATGTCGACCTAGACCGTGTTACTCCGGTTATACCAGAAGATGTCAATTTCCCAGAAGGTGGCGTCAATATTCGCTGGCCAGATCATGGCATTCAGCAAGAAGAACGTCTTTATAAATATCGCTTACCTGCTGTTTTGGCTTATGCCCGCGCGAATAAAATCAACACCGTTACATGGCCTTGTGAAAATGCCCGTATTGGTATTGCCGCAAGTGGTAAAGGTTATTTAGATACCATTGAAGCTTTACGCATTTTAGGTATTGAAGATGAAACTGCCCAACAGCTTGGGCTACGTGTTTATCAAGTTGGTCTGATTTGGCCTTTAGAACCACAAGGTGTTCGTGAGTTTGCCGAAGGTTTACAAGAACTGATCGTTATTGAAGAAAAACGTCCAATTATTGAAACACAAATTAAAGATGAGCTGTACTCACTGCCTGATGGCAAACGTCCACATGTGATTGGTAAAGCAACTGATGGCAAAGGTGAATGGAGTACCTCTATTGAAGAAGCACCGCTCATCGGTCACTATGAGTACCAGCCTGAACCAATTGCAAAAATGCTGGCTGCTCGCTTCTTAAAACTCGATATTCCAGAAAGCCTAAAAGTACAAATCCAAAGTAGAATCGACTTACTGCTAAAAGCAGAGCAAGAATCAAAACGTGTTATTGATCTTGCTGAACGTAAACCGTATTTCTGTAGTGGTTGCCCACATAACTCTTCAACAGTCGTTCCTGAAGGTAGCCGAGCACTTGGTGGTATTGGTTGTCACTATATTGCAGTTTCACTTGACCGCGGTACCGAAACCTTCTCGCAAATGGGCGGTGAAGGTGTAAGTTGGGTGGGTGCATCACCATTTACCAATGAAAAACATATTTTTGCGAACCTTGGTGACGGAACTTACTTCCACTCTGGTTACTTAGCAATCCGTCAGTCCATCGCTGCAAAAACTAATATTACCTATAAAATCCTCTACAACGATGCCGTCGCTATGACAGGCGGTCAGCATGTAGATGGTCATTTGAGCGTTGCACAGTTAACTCGTCAGCTCGCTGCTGAAGGTATTAAAAAACAAGTCATCGTGACTGATGAAGTTAAACTATTAAATGAAGAAGACGGCATTGCACCAGGTGTAGAAATTCGCCACCGTAATGAGCTCGACGCAGTTCAACGCGAGCTTCGCGAGGTTTCTGGCGTAACCGCTTTAATTTATGTACAAACCTGTGCCAGTGAAAAACGCCGTCGCCGTAAACGTGATGCCTACCCTGACCCAGCTGAGCGTTTATACATTAATAGTGATATCTGTGAAGGCTGTGGCGACTGCTCGAAAAAATCAAACTGCTTATCTATTGAGCCAGTAGAGACAGCTTTAGGTACTAAACGTCAAATTAACCAAAGTAGCTGCAATAAAGACTTCACTTGTGCCGAAGGGTTCTGCCCTAGTTTTGTGACTGTTCATACACGTGATATGAAACGTCCGGCTAAATTTGAAGGTATTGGTGCAGGCTGGCCGACATCACCAGTTATTCCTCAGTTATATGATGTTCCAAGTCGTATTATGGTCGGTGGTATTGGTGGTACAGGCGTTGTGACTATTGGTGCACTGCTCGGTATGGCGGCTCACCTCGAAGGTAAAGCTACCCGTGTGATGGACATGGCTGGACTTGCGCAAAAAGGCGGTACAGTTTATTCATACGTACAACTTGCAGCAACTGATGAACAAATTTCTTCTACCAAAATTCCAGCGGGCCAATGTGAATTACTCATCGGTGCCGATGCGGTAGTTGCTGGTGGTAGTGCTGCTCTATCTCGCTTAAAAGATGATGCGTTGGTTATTGTAAATGAAGACAGTACCCCTACTTCTGAGTTTATTAAATCTCGTGACTGGTATGCGCCTATTAGCGATTTAATTGATCGTCTTCGTGGTCGTGTTCGTCAAGGTCAACTGGTTTCTCTGCCAGCAGCTCGCATTGCAACACAACTCTTAGGTGATTCAATTTATACCAACCAGTTATTACTCGGTATGGCTTGGCAATCTGGTCGTATTCCGCTATTACGTGAAAGTATTGAAAAAGCAATTCGCTTAAATGGTACTGCTGTTGAAAAGAACCTAGAAGCTTTCCGTGTGGGTTGCCATCTTGCAAGTGACCCAACTTTAGCTGCACGCTTAGTTGCGGCAATGCCAAAAACCAAAACTCCGCAAACTTTAGCTGAACTTGTTGAAGACCGTTCTGCTCGTCTAACAGACTACTGGAATGAAGCTTACGCAACTAAATACCGTACGCTTGTAGAGCTGGCTGCTAAAAAGTTACCAGAAGAGTTAACAGGTACGATTGCAACTCAGCTTTATAGAGTTATGGCGTATAAAGATGAATATGAAGTTGCACGTCTTTTAACAGGTAAGAGCTTCAAAGAATCAATTGAAACCCAGTTCGGTAAAGGCTTACGTTTAACGTATCATCTTGCTCCACCAGCTTTACTCGGTGGTCTGAAAAATGTTCGTAAACGTGCGTTTGGTTACTGGATGCACTTCCCAATGATGATGCTTGCTCGCTTACAATGGCTTCGTGAAACTTTCCTTGACCCATTTGCACGTCAAGAAGAACGTCAACACGAACAAGCTTGGCGTGACCGTTACATCTCATTTGTTGAAGCACTTGTTGAAGCACCAGACAATCACAACTTGGCAGTTGCTGAGCAAATTGCAAAATTACCAGCAGAAGTTCGTGGTTATGGTCATATCAAAATGAAAGCAATGGATGCTGCAAAACAACGTTGGGATGAACTTACACCAACACTGATTAAAGTTCGTAGCTAAGAAATTGCTTAAAAATTAAATCTCAAAATAAAAAAGTCATCCTTAGGGATGACTTTTTTATTGGCTT
The DNA here is from genome assembly GCF_034650275.1 of Acinetobacter sp. IRS14. Classification (NCBI taxonomy): domain Bacteria; kingdom Pseudomonadati; phylum Pseudomonadota; class Gammaproteobacteria; order Moraxellales; family Moraxellaceae; genus Acinetobacter; species Acinetobacter sp. IRS14. The sequence continues at coordinate 40,008 of NZ_JAOVFN010000009.1, read as the reverse complement.
AAAATTTATTTAGCCATTTTACGTAAAGTCAAAATCTGCTCACTGCGTCCAAATGGACCATACACATCATGTAAAACCGCACTGGTTAAACCAATACCATCTGAGCCATATTGCTGAACAGTTTCCAGACCTAACCATTTACCTTTCGGATAACGGTGCATGTGAATCTGTAAATCAAGATTTGGAAAACCCCAAGTAAATTCGCCTTCTTGTCTTGGTACAATCCCGTTTGCGGTATCTATCATGCCAATCAAATGGGCAAAATCTTTCGTCGGCTGCCCTTCAACCATTTCTTTATCATTATTGAGCCAAACAATACCTTTGCCCGCACGATGCTGATCATCCGTTTTAGTGACGAGTGTCTGGATAAAACCACCCGGCCATCTTTTCATACCTGTCCATTCTGTAAAAGTATCTGGATGATGAACTGGCTGATCTTCAAGCCCAGCAATATCGGAACTATCTTGAGTACACATGCGCCATGCTCTAGCCACAATACAGGTTTTACCTTGTGCTTGCATTTCGGCTTCAATCAATTCAATGGTTTTACCAGCACGAATCACATGTGTCTTAATCGTAAATTCACCAAATGCAATCAATCCAAAAATATCAAAACTAATTCGACCAATTCGCATATCATGTCGTGGCGAAAATTGCTCTAACTCAGCTGCGATTACACCACTTGCAGGCGCCATGTGCTGTTCATGAGGATTCCAAGCCCCTTGTGCATGAACAGTTGAACAATAATGAGCAATAACTTCACCTTGAGGACCAATTGTTCTATTCAGTAATTGATAATAAGCATTCATGATTTTCTTTCCGTAGTCCTTGTCCAACATCTATATTTGATGAAAATTCACGTTTTAATGCTTATGTTAACCCTCTATTTGTTTGGCTCAACTGGTTTTTCCTACCAAAAACTGATGAGTCTAAAATTACAAATTTAATCACTAGGTAAAATTCCGCATGTCAATTTCACCCAGTGATTCTAGATATTACGATTCATTAAAATGCAAAAGCATCTTGATCAAGCTCCATCACAGATTCAGCGCCAGACTCAATAGAAGCAGCATGGCTCTGTGTACGATGCAAAAGTTTTTGATAGAAAAACTTAGCTGTCGTTAACTTTGCTTTATAAAAAGCTTCTTCTTGTGTACCCGATTCTAATTTTGCATGGGCAACTTGTGCCATTCGAGCCCACAAATAAGCGAACACGACGTAACTAGAAAAATAAAGATAATCTACTGAAGCTGCACCTATTTCTTCAGGATTGTGCTTCGCTTTCTCTGCAATCGTTTTGGTCAATGACAACCATTTTTGCTTAAGCTCAGCTAATTTTTCTAAATAAGGTGTCAGCACTTCATTTGATTGCTGTTGACCAATAAATTGATCAATTAGATCGGTCATATTCTTTAGAAGTTTGCCTTCTGACTTTAGAACTTTACGTGCAAGTAGATCTAAAGACTGGATTTCGGTCGTTCCCTCATACAATGTTGAGATACGCGCATCACGTACAATTTGCTCCATACCATGCTCAACAATGAAGCCGTGGCCACCAAATACTTGAACGCCATGCTTGGCAGACTCATTACCTGATTCTGTTAAAAAAGCTTTAGCAATTGGCGTTAAAAAAGCCAGTAATTCATCGGAGTGCTTTTGCTGTTCCTGATCGTTTGAACTTTCCACAATATCGACATGCTGAGCCAGAAAATAAGCCAGTGCACGGCCACCTTCAGAGAAAGCTTTTTGCGTCATTAGCATCGAGCGCACAGCGGGATGCACAATAATTGGGTCGGCATTTTTCTCAGGATATTGAGGACCTGATAACGATCGCATAGCAAGACGCTCTTTGGCATAACTTAATGCGCCTTGAAATGAAATTTCAGAAGCAGCGAGTCCTTGTACTGCCGTTCCAATACGTGCGGTATTCATGAAGGTAAACATACAATTGAGCCCGCGATTTTCAGGTCCAATCAAATAGCCTTGAGCACCATCAAAATTAAGTACACAAGTGGCATTGCCATGAATCCCCATTTTATGTTCAATCGCACTACAAACGACTTTATTACGGTCCAGCACCTGACCGTCGTCACTCACATTAAATTTAGGCACAATAAATAAAGAAATACCTTTGGTCCCTGCGGGTGCCTGAGGCAAACGAGCTAAAACAATATGAATAATATTTTCAGAAAGATCATGCTCACCTGCCGAGATAAAAATCTTTTCACCCGTAATTGAATAACTACCGTCCGGATTTGGTTCTGCTTTCGTTCTAATTAACCCAAGGTCCGAACCCGCATGTGATTCGGTTAAACACATGGTTCCAGTCCAGACACCGTTAATTAACTTAGTCAAAAACTTCTGTTTTTGGTGCTCAGTGCCATGATGCTCAATTGTTCTCATTGCCCCATGAGACAAGCCCGGATACATTGCCCAAGCCCAATTAGAACCACATAACATCTCTGAAATGGCAATCCGCAGCAATGTCGGCAAGCCTTGCCCACCATATTCAGTGTCGGCGGTTAAAGAGGTAAATCCAAGCTCAGCATATTTTTGGTAGGCTTCTTTAAAACCTTTCGGGGTTGTCACCACGCCTTGATTTAAATGACAGCCTTCCTGATCACCATTTTGATTTATAGGCGCCAACTCATTTTCACAAAAATCTGAGGCCGCCTCTAAGTATTGATCAATTAATTCTCGATTTACGCTTTCCTGATATTTGCTTAAACCTTGATAGTTCTGTTCTGTTTGAAGCATTTCATGCAACACAAATTGCATATCGCGTAATGGAGCTTTGTATAAAGGCATAGTTTTTTCCTTTCACCTCTCTGCCTGTGTCATGGGCAGATATCGTTTTTCCTTAAAATGGACTTTTATTGTTTCAATCTCACCAAAATATCAAAAAATTTCTTATAGCAAAATATATTTTCACTAATTTAATAAAATTATCGTAACTCATAAATGGAAATAAAACATAAATACATGTTTTAAAATAAAAATATAGTATTAAAAGTAATTAACACTGCTTAACCTGAATAAACTTTAATTTTGTATTGCAAAATTTTATTCCGTAAAAATTCAATTTATAGTATGGTGATTCGATTGTTTAATTATCCAAGGACGATTCATGGAAAGCCCGAAATACACAGGTCTTGAGTTTTTAACCGCTTTAAAAAATGGTGAAGTTTCTCCATCACCTATGGCTCATACCATACCGATGGAACTCGTTGAAGTTTCCGAGGGTAAAGCAACTTATAAAGTTACCCCTCGCAAAGAACATAGAAATATACAAGGCGGTGTACACGGCGGTTTTTGCGCCACAGCTTTAGATACAGCAACAGGCAGTGCAGCTCACACGTTACTTGAACATGGCGTTGGCTATGGAACCATTGATTTAAATGTAAAAATGATCCGCCCCATGCAGGTGAATACGTCTTACTATGCAACAGCCGAATTGATTAATGCGGGCCGTAATATTATTAGTACCGAAGGAAAAATCGTAGATGAGAACGGTAAAGTGTATGCTTTTGCCTCGGCAACATTAATGATTATTCGCAAATAATAAAATATTGAAGCTCCTGTTTATGGAGCTTTTTCTTGCTTTGCAATTTTGTTCATTTCATAAAAATCTAAGCGATCAATTATAAAACTTAATATTGCCATCGCTAAACCCAAAGCAGCACACGCTTCCCATCCCCAGTGTTTCCATGCATACACCGCAATAAAAGAACCCAAAGCGGCTCCACCAAAATATAAGGTCATATAAATTGAGTTAATACGCGAACGCGCCTCGGCCGAAATTCGATAGACCAAATTTTGGTTGAGTACATGAAATGCCGATAAACCAAAGTACGCCATAACAACCCCTACAGCGTAGGCCACCAGAGACTGCTGCGCAAAAAATAGTGGTATCCATGCACTTATTAATAAGCCCATACAAATCACTGCAATTTTATTCTCAAGCCCTGCCGCAATTTTCTTACCTGCCCAAGGGGTCGCAAACACACCTGCCAGTCCAACAATCCCAAATAAACCAATCTGGAAATCGTTAAAGTGATAAGGCTCATTCGCCAAAATAAAAGTCATGGTAGTAAAAATCAGAGCCAAAATACCAAAGCCAATTCCCCCTGCCAAACCACGGCGCAGTAAATGAGGCTGGTGAGCTGCTAATGAAAATAATGAACCATAAATCTGTAGAATATTGAGTTGGTGAGACTTACGCGCAACTGGCAACTTCACCCACATTACCCAAGCAAACACCAAAATGACAATTCCGCTAATTAAATAAACCGCATGCCAAGACCAAACTGTAGAAAGTAAGCCTGCAATAGAGCGCGCCAATAATATTCCCAAAAACAAACCACTCATGAGAGTGCCTACAACTTGAGGGCTTTTTTTCGGGCTAGCTAGACCTGCGGCGAAAGGAACTAAAACTTGAGTTGCAATCGAAAAGAATGTGGCTAAAAAGGTAAAACCATATAAAGCTGGCAAGGTTTGACTTAAGGATAACCCTACTTGTGCAAGCCCCGTACAACACATGAGTAAGCAAATATAACTACGTTTTTCAAAAAAATCGCCTAAGGGAACCAATATAAAAAGACCAACTGCATATGACAGTTGGCTAATCACAATGGTTAAAGCGACTTGATCGGCATTAACTTTTAATGCTTCTGCAATTGAATAGATTAAGGGCTGGTTATAATAGTTTGAACCCGCACAAATTCCACATGTCATTGCCATGATAAAAATAAAGCTTTTTGACAGTATATTTTCTGCATTGGGCTCAACTATTTTTTCCATTTTTAACTACGCCCTATTTTAAAATTTATACATCGATACAAAGTTTACGCGTGATACATCAGCGGTTCTGCCATCAAACACTTCTCGTTTGCCTTGATGATATTCCATACCAATATCCATTTGCTCAATCGGTGAATAGAAAACGTTAGCTGCGTAGTCCGTTAAGCGTTTGTTAGCATCTGGGTTGAGTTTGGCATAAGCAGTGTCGTCATCATAATCAAACATTGAAGCCGATAAGTTTGCACGCCATTGCTCATTGAATTTATATGAATAACCAATATTGATGCTATTCAACTTATTCATAACCAAATCTGTTTTGTCTTCGTTTAAAGAGAAATCACCCGCGGCATTTAAACTTGTTGAATTTGCCAAACCACTTTGCGTGGTATACGGCATAAATTTTTGATCACCAACAATATATTGATAATTTGCTTGTACCGACTGCTGAGGGGTGAGTTGATATTTTAAGCCGCCTCCAGCGCCCCAGCTTACTTTCTTCACCGTGGCAGTTGCGACATCAGTAGATTTTTCATTAATAAAGCCTTGAGCAAGTGCCGTTAAAGGCCCTTGTTTAAAGCTATAGCGTCCCGTTAAAGTTGGAAATGCTGAGACTCTCGAACCTGTATATTCCAAGGCTACTTTTAAATCATTATTGGCATCAATTTTCCAGTCATAGCGAATTTGAGGAGTACGCGTATAGGAAGTTCCCACAAATTGCGTGTAATCGACAGCTTCTGTACGAGTTTCCATGTTAGACATGAGTGACCATGTTTGGCCAAAGGTCCAGTCTTTATAAGTGAAAAAAGCATGACGGATACGGAATTTACCATCCCCTGTTCCCATATTAGAGCTATCAAAGAAATCGGCTTCAATATTGCCCGTTACTGCTTTATTAGGGCTATTAAAATAAACACCTAATCGGCTTGCATTAATCATGGCATCCGAACGTGCATGGTTTGAACGTTTTTCACTTTCAAAAGGTGTTCGGTACAAACTGCTGGTCGTTCTACCGCCCGAGTCTGGTGATGACTTAAAATCAACCGCTGCATCAATACGCGCAATACCGTAAACCTTCACGTTATCCGTCCAAGTGACCCATGAAGGAGCAACTGGCTTTTCTGTTACCGTTGCTTTAGTTTTTTCGATATTCTCTTCGATCTTAACCTGTTTGACTTGTAAATTATTTTGAGTTTGTTTCTGAGCAGCAAGTTCTGCTTTTAATTTTTGCAGCTCGGTTTCTAGCAAATTGATTCTTTGTTCTGTCGTATCTGAAGAATTTGCAAAAATAGTCCCTGAAGCCGCAGCGCAAGCTGCAGCTAAAATTAATTTTTTCATCTTTTAATCCTTAAAGAAGCGTTTTTCCGTGTGTATTTAGGCTACACGTGCATCAATTAGTTCACAGTCAGTGACCGCTTGTAATTCATCAAAACTAAGACCTTCCACCATTTCTGTGACATAAGCTTTTTGGTCTTTGAGTTCAATAATGCATAAATCGGTATAAATACGGTTTACACATTGCTCACCCGTCATTGGATAGCTCAGTTCTTTTACAATTTTGGACTCACCTTTTTTAGTAACATGTTCCATATAGACATAAATCGTTTTTGCGCCGACCGCCAAATCCATAGCACCGCCAACTGCGGGTACATCATCTGCTTTACCAGTATGCCAGTTTGCCAAATCTCCATTTACAGCAACTTGGAATGCACCAATTACGCAAATGTCCAGATGGCCGCCACGCATGATGTCAAACGAGTCACCATGATGCATAAAACAACCACCATCTAATAAAGTGACAAGTTCTTTTCCAGCATTAACCAAATCTTGATCTTCCTCACCAGGTTGTGGTGGTGGACCAAAAGCCAAGACACCATTTTCTGAATGTAAAAAGATTTCTTTATCTTTCGGCAAAAACTTAGCAACGTTGGTCGGCAAGCCAATCCCTAAATTGACATAAGAACCTTCAGGAATGTCATTGGCAATGAGTTTGGCAATATCTTCACGAGAACGCTTTTGAACTGACATTAGATATCTCCTACTTTTACAATGTGCTGAACAAAAATTCCCGGTGTAATAATGCACTCTGGATCAAGCGTTCCTAGTTCTACGGTGTCATTCACTTGAACAATCGTGGTCTTGGCGGCTTTTGCCATAATTGGCCCAAAATTACGGGCTGCTTTGCGGTAAGTTAAATTACCCCAGCGGTCAGCTTTATCGGCATAAATCAGTGCAAAGTCAGCTTCAAGTGGATATTCAAGTACATAGTTTTTACCGTTAATGGTTCGGGTTTCTTTACCTTCAGCAACTTTGGTGCCATAACCAGTCGGAGTAAAAATAGCCCCTAAACCAGCCCCTGCGGCCTGAATCCGACATGCCAAATTACCTTGTGGAACCAGTTCTAACTCAATTTTTCCCGCTCGATATAAGTCTTGAAAAACAGTTGATCCAGCAGATTTTGGAAATGAACAAATCATTTTTTTAACACAGCCCGCAATAATCAGATTTGTTAAACCACGATCACCAGAAGCCGCATTATTATTTACAATAGTCAGTTCTTTTTTTCCTAAATCAATTAAGGCTTCAATTAATTCAGCAGGTTGCCCTGTCACACCGAACCCGCCTGTCATGATGGTTGCTCCATCAGGAATAGCTTTTAAAATCGGTTCAATGTCACTGGTGATTTTATTTATCATCTCACTTGTCCCTTTTCATCCTTAATTTAAGGTGACAGATTGATCTGTCACTCTGCCTTTTGCGGGTTAAATAGTCGGTCTTTAATAAATAACAATGGAATTACCCCGCAGATAAAATAAGCCGCAGCCATCACCAAAAGCCCTAAGCCAATAGAACCGTTCTGCGATAGAAAACCAATTGTTAATGGAGAGAAAATAGAAAGTACTTTGCCAATGTTATACGCACCACCCACTGCCGAACCTCGAATTGAAGTCGGGAAACTTTCTGTCATATAGGTAGCATTAATTGCGTATGGAATACCGTAAAGGAAACCGAAGAACAGCATCATCCATAAAATATTCGTTGGTGTATTTAAATAGACAATGACCGGAATAAATAAAGCTGTACCAATGGTTCCGAAAGCGAATACAGCGCGGCGCCCTAATTTGTCGGCAACGATTCCTGCAATTACTTTGGCAAACATCATAATCAGGAAAGTACCGACCATATACATGGCCATTTCTTTAAATTTGATGCCAAGATCAGACTCTAAATAAGCTGGTAACCAGTTACTTACGCCGTAATAACCAAACTGCAATGCACCTGTACTAATAATCCAAAGTACAAACATGGTGCCGTGTTTCTTATCTCTTAAAATTTCAAGATATGGGTTTTGACGTTTTTTAGGTTGGTTACTTTGAGCGACTTCTAGCGCTTTTAATTGACGCGCTTTTTTCCAAGACTCAGGTTCAGGTACACAAAAGTGCATTAAAATTGACAATACCAAAGGGGTAATCGCAATCCAATACAGGAAACGCCAGCCATGTTCAGGAATAATATGACCTGCCAATAAGGTCGCTAACAAAGAACCTAAGGTATAACCCGTCATGAGAGTAGCCAAAACAGTCGAGCGATGTTTGGTTGGCACCATTTCTGACATTAAAATATTGCAGGCAATATAAAGTGCGCCTAAGCCCATCGCTCCAAATGTTCTTAAAACTGCAAATTGCATATAAGAATCAGTAAAACCCAGCGCACAGGTTAAAATTGAAGAATAAGCAATAAAGAACACAATAATGCGAACCCGTCCCAAACGGTCACATGCCCAACCACCAATCAGGCCACCAATTGCTGAACCTAAAAGTGTTAAACTACCTAATGTTCCAGCTTGTACACCCGTTAAATGAAACTCTGCTTTAAGACTGGTCAGGCTCAATGCCAAAAAACCTAAGTCTGCCCCATCACACAACAATGTTAAAAAAGCGAATACAAATGCGGTAATCCAAATTTTTTTTGGTGTCTGGATAGCTTCACTGCTAGCCGTATTTTGTGCAACGGTTTCTGTTGTCATGTCCATATCCTCAGAAGGAACATGAGGCATCCAATGCCTCATGGCATTTGTTTTTTATTAGGTAGTAGCTTCCCTAATCATGTTTTTGGCAATAATAATTTGTTGAACTTGCGTGGTTCCTTCATATAAACGGAACAAACGGACATCTCGATAAAAACGCTCAATGGCATATTCACTGATATAGCCTGCGCCACCGTGAATTTGTACACAGCGGTCAGCAACGCGTCCGCACATTTCGGTTGCAAACATTTTTGCGCAAGACGCTTCTGTACTAATGTTTTCGCCATTATCACGGCGGCGAGCTGCATCTAAAACCATACATTTAGCTGCATAAATCTCGGCCTTTGAGTCAGCAAGCATCGCTTGAATCAACTGGAAGTTTGCAATAGGCTGACCAAACTGTTTACGCTCAATTGCATATTGCAATGCGTCATTTAACATACGCTCAGAAACACCCACACTATATGCACCAATGTGTAAGCGTCCTTTATCCAGTACTTTCATGGCCGTTTTAAAACCGACACCTTCTACCCCACCGATGAGTGCAGAAGCAGGCACACGGCAATTTTCAAAAATCACATCACAAGTGTGCGAGCCCTTTTGCCCCATTTTTTGGTCAATTTTGCCTAACGTAATACCCGGTGTATTGGCCTCAACTAAAAAAGCTGAAATGCCACCAGACCCTTTAATTTCAGGATTGGTTCGAGCCATTACAGTGAAAGTTGCAGCATGGGGCGCATTGGTAATAAAACGTTTGGTACCGTTTAACACATAAAAATCACCATCTTTTACTGCGCTGGTTTTTAAAGAGGCAGCATCAGAACCAGATTCAGGCTCGGTTAAACAAAATGAACCAATAATTTCGCCACTTGCATAACGCGGTAAATATTTTTGCTTTTGCTCTTCTGTGCCATCAATCAAAATTGCACTTGAGCCAATACCGTTATTAGTACCAATTAAAGAACGGAAAGCTGGTGAAGTTTGCCCAAGTTCAAATGCAACTCTGACTTCTTCTTCCATGGTGATGCCTAGGCCGCCATACTCTTCGGGAATTGTGAGGCCGAACAAACCAAGCTCACGCATTTGCTGCACAATGTCATCTGGAATTTTGTCTTTCTCTACCACTTCGTTTTCACGAGGGATCAATTCATTTTTTACAAAATCTCGAATTGTTGAAAGTAACTGCTCCAACATCCCTTCATCACGGATCATCTGTGATCTCCCTTTTTATGTATTTCCATCGCACCCATCAGCCATCTCCAGCTTGTCTGGATACCATGTTTTAAATCTTGTTTACTGCGGATGTGTTTCATAGTACGAGAACGAAAATACAAATTTCAAGCTTTTTTGAAAATTAATTTCGTTAAACGAAATTTAAAAAACTACCATTACGTAATATCAAACACTTAGCTTATTTCATAGTTCATAATCGTCATAACAGACTAAATAAGACTTGAAATAAATTCCAAAACAAGCATCATAAAAGGAATATAGTTTTGATGTGCGAAACAAGGAATTCAAAAATGAGTGTATCAATAGGGAATAATTTCGTAGAAGTCGACTTTTCTATTCAAAAAATAGCGATTGTTAAAATTAACCGACCTGAAGCAAAAAATGCACTGAATACAGAGGTTCGCAAACAACTAGCGCAAGCTTTTACCGAATTAAGTTTTAACGATGAGATCAATGCAGTTGTGCTCACAGGTGGTGAAGAAGTCTTTGCCGCAGGGGCAGATCTAAAAGAAATGGCAACTGCAACTTCCACAGAAATGTTATTGCGTCATACCGAACGTTATTGGAACGCGATTGCTCAGTGCCCTAAACCTGTGATTGCTGCAGTAAATGGTTATGCATTGGGTGGTGGCTGTGAACTTGCAATGCATGCTGACATTATTATTGCAGGTAAAGGCGCAATCTTTGGTCAACCGGAAATTAAAGTCGGTTTAATGCCGGGTGCTGGTGGTACACAACGTTTATTCCGTGCTGTCGGTAAATTCCATGCTATGCGCATGATTATGACGGGTGCCATGGTGAAAGCTGAAGAAGCTTATATCATTGGTCTTGTTTCACAAGTCACAGAAGATGACCAAACCATTCCAACAGCCATTCAAATGGCGCAAAGCCTCGCAAAAATGCCTCCTATTGCCCTGCAACAAATTAAAGAAGTTGCCTTAATGAGCGAAGACGTTCCATTAAATGCAGGTTTAACCCTAGAACGTAAAGCATTCCAGTTACTGTTTTCGACCGAAGATAAAAATGAAGGCGTTCAAGCTTTTATCGAAAAACGTAAACCGTCATATCAAGGTAAATAATTTAAAACCATAATAACAAAGGAATGAATATGACCAGAAAAGTATTGATTAGTGCAGGTGGTTCAGGGATTGGACGATGCATTGCCGAAGCATTTTTAAACAATCATGATGAAGTTTTCGTTTGCGATATCAATGCTAAAAGCCTAGAACAATTTCAACAAGATTATCCAAAGCTGCACATATATACCTGTGATTTGTCTGACCATGAACAAATTAAACTCATGTTTAGCCAAGCAATTCAGAAACTTGGCGGTATTGATATTTTAGTCAATAACACAGGCATTTCAGGCCCGACCGTTGCAGCAGATGAGCTAAGTTTTGAAGACTGGAATACCGTTATTAATTTAAACCTGAATAGCACTTTTTTAATTACCCAGTTAGCCATTCCCTATTTAAGGAAAACACAGGCAGGCGTGATTATTAATATGTCGTCTATTGCCGGACGCTTAGGCTATCCATATCGATTGGCCTATTCCACTTCAAAATGGGGACTGATCGGTTTTACCAAAACGCTCTCTATGGAACTCGGTGCAGATAACATTCGAGTTAACGCTATTCTTCCAGGTGCGGTAGATGGTGATCGGGTTCAACACGTATTACAGGCCCGCGCCGATGTAGCAAATACCTCACTTGAAGAAGTGACTCAAAATGCACTGAAAAATCAGTCGCTCAAATATTTTGTCAATCCAAAGCATATTGCAGATTTATGCCTGTTTTTAGCATCAGACAGTGGTCGCTCAATTTCAGGTCAAATCTTACCGATTGATGGTGATAAACAATGCTTAAGCTAAATCACCAAACCCTATTTTTCCGTTTAATTTCAAATATTGATTAATCATCAGGATGATCGACATGACTTATGATATTAAAAGTATGGCTGTGATTGGTGTCGGTATTATGGGCAGCGGTATTGCTCAAATTGCTGCGCAGTCAGGTCATACCACTTATTTATATGATGCCAAAGCGGGTGCAGCAGAACAGGCCAAAGAAAAACTAGCTGCCACATTTCAAAAGTTAGTCGACAAAAATAAAATTACACTTGAGCAAGCAGCTCAGGCAAATAGCCATTTAGTTGTTGCTCATCAAATTGAAGGTTTAAAAAATTGTGACCTCATTGTAGAAGCAATTGTTGAACGCCTCGATATCAAACAAAACTTGATGCAACAGCTTGAAGACGTTGTTTCAGATAATACTATTTTAGCCTCAAACACCTCTTCTCTATCTATTACAGCCATTGCTGCAAACTGCAAAAAACCTGAACGTGTTGTGGGCTATCATTTCTTTAACCCAGTTCCACTTATGAAAGTGGTCGAGGTGATTCGTGGCTTAAAAACTGATCCACTTATTATTGATGCCTTAAATGATCTGTCTCGTGCATTTGGTCATCGCCCTGTTGTAGCGAAGGACACCCCTGGATTTATTATTAATCATGCTGGTCGGGCTTATGGAACCGAAGCGCTCAAAATTTTAAATGAAAACGTTTGTGACATTAGTGAAATTGACCGAATTTTACGTGACGGCGTTGGTTTTAGAATGGGTCCTTTTGAATTACTCGATTTAACTGGTCTTGATGTCTCACATCCAGTTATGGAGTCGATTTATCATCAGTACTATGAAGAAGCCCGCTACAAACCAAACCCGTTAACCAAGCAAATGCTTGATGCCAAACAACTTGGACGTAAAGTCAATCAAGGTTTTTATAATTATGAAACCGGTTCAAAAACAGGTGAACAACCTGCTCAGTTTGTAGAGCGTTTAGCGCAATATCCCAAAGTTTGGGTAACAGCCGATTTCCCTGAAGATAAAAAACTGCTCGAAGATTATTTAACTCAGCAAAATATTGCCTTAGACACCAATTTGGAACCACAAACAGATAGCTTATGTTTACTCGCTTGTTATGGTGAAGATACAACTCAAGCGGCTACTCGCCTTGGAGTTAATCCAGAACAAGCTGTTGCTATAGACATGCTTTATGCCATTGCAAAGCATCGAACCTTAATGCCTTCACTCATTACCAAACCTGAATATCGTCAGGCGGCTCACTCTATTTTCAATCTAGATGGAAATCTGGTGAGTATGATTAATGAAAGTATTGGCTTTGTTGCGCAGCGCGTTTTAGCAATGGTCATTAATTTAGGCTGTGATATTGCCCAGCAAAATGTTGCCACTGTAGATGATATTAATGCCGCTGTACGTCTTGGCTTAGGCTATCCATTTGGCCCAATTGAATGGGGTGATCAAGTCGGCAGTGAAAAAATCTTACTCATTCTGAACCGTATAACAGCACTTACGCATGACCCACGTTACCGCCCTAGCCCGTGGTTACAGCGCCGTGTCTCACTTCATTTACCTCTTACTTTTACTCACGAGTCTTGAAAAGGAATTTCTCAATGTTAAATGCATATATCTATGATGGTTTACGTAGCCCATTTGGCCGCCATGCAGGTGAACTTGCCTCAATTCGCCCTGATGATTTAGCCGCAACTGTCATTCAAAAACTATTAGAAAAAACTGGTGTTCCGGGTTCTGATATTGAAGATGTGATTTTAGGTGATACTAATCAAGCAGGTGAAGACAGTCGTAATGTGGCGAGGAATGCTCTATTACTTGCGGGATTACCAGTCACTGTGCCAGGCCAAACAGTAAACCGCTTATGTGCTAGTGGGTTAGGTGCTGTGATTGACTCAGCACGTGCAATTACGTGTGGTGAAGGCGAACTGTATATTGCAGGTGGTGTAGAAAGTATGTCACGTGCACCCTTTGTGATGGGTAAAGCAGAAAGTGCTTATAGCCGTGATGCAAAAATTTATGACACCACAATTGGCTCTCGTTTTCCAAATAAAAAAATTATTGCTCAGTACGGCGGACATTCAATGCCTGAAACAGGCGATAACGTTGCAGCCGATTTTGGTATTAGTCGTGAGCAAGCAGACTTATTTGCAGCCCAATCACAAGCCAAATATCAAAAAGCCAAAGAAGAAGGTTTCTTTGCCGATGAAATTACCCCAATTGAGGTTTTCCAAGGCAAAAAATTACCTCCTAAACTCGTTTCTGAAGATGAACACCCTCGCCCAAGCTCAACTGTTGAAGCACTTACAAAGTTAAAACCACTCTTTGAAGGTGGCGTGGTTACAGCTGGTAATGCCTCAGGTATTAATGATGGAGCAGCAGCACTTTTGATTGGTTCAGAAGCAGCAGGTCAAAAATATGACCTAAAACCAATGGCAAAAATCTTGTCAGCTGCGGCGGCTGGTATTGAACCACGCATTATGGGTGCAGGCCCGATCGAAGCCATTAAAAAAGCAGTTGCGCGTGCGGGGCTTACTTTAGATGACATGGATATTATTGAAATTAATGAAGCCTTTGCTTCACAGGTTTTATCTTGTTTAAAAGGCTTAAATGTTGATTTTAATGACTCACGAGTAAATCCAAATGGTGGTGCGATTGCTGTGGGTCATCCACTTGGTGCCTCTGGCGCTCGTCTTAGCTTAACAGTAGCTCGTGAGTTAATTCGCCGTAAAAAGAAATATGCAGTGGTGAGCCTATGTATTGGTGTAGGTCAAGGTCTTGCAATGGTGATTGAAAACGTTTCATAAGCATTGATCCAGATATCCATTCATCACAACAGCGCAGTGATGAATGGATTTATTTTGCATAGCGAAATATAATGGCAAAACTATTGCTTTAATTATATTTGAGGATCGAATGTCTCAAAACACAGAAACTGAAAAACCAATAAATTTTGATGAGATACGTTTAGATCCTATTTCGCATATACATCGGGAAAATAACCCGCAGTTTATTGCTTCTTTAGCGCGCGGTTTAGAACTTTTAAGATGCTTTTCTGCAAATAATCAGGTGCTTGGTAACCAAGAATTAGCAAAAATGACGGGTTTACCTAAACCGACCATTGCACGTATTACCAATACGCTTGTGTCTTTAGGTTATTTAAAACAATTACCTAACTCAACCAAATACACATTAGACATTGGTGTTTTATCTTTAGGATATGCAGCACTATCTAACATCTCGATTCGTAATATTGCTCATCAATATATGGAAGAGTTGAGTCAGTACGTCCAAGCTCCTGTGGCAATGGCAACACGTGACCGATTAAATATGGTGTATATCGATGTTGTGCAAATTGAAACTGCATTAAATATGCGCCGTCCAATTGGGTCAACCTTACCACTGCATAGTAGTTCAATGGGTCGAGCTTGTTTGGCTGCAACTCCTGAACGTGAGCGCAACTTTCTACTTGATGCACTGAAACAAAAGAACCCTGAAAACTGGCCAGCCATAAAACGCTCTTTAGAACGAGCTTTCCGTGATTACCAAGATTATGGATATTGTTTGTCTTTAGGTGAATGGCATAAAGAAGTGAACTCGGTGGCTGTACCTTTGGTCAGCTCCAAACATGGTCTTTATGTTTTTAACTGTGGTGCGCCAAGTTTTCATTTAAATCCAGAAAAACTTGAAGGTGAAATTGGACCACGTTTAATCCACATGGTGCACAATATTCAAGATGCATTGAATGAAACGCACTAATAACCATACTTAAAAAAGTCATGGTTGTGTTGATTAAAGTTCCACTTTCATTATGACTATAGGCATGATGAAAAACGCACTCTATACCCCAACCATTATTTTAATGGCAATTGCAGCAGGCATTTGTACAGGCGGAAATTATTTTAGTCAGCCACTCATTCATTCAATTAGTGTAAGCCTAAATTTAACTGAAACAACTACAGCGTGGGTGCCAACTCTAGCTCAAATCACCTACGCATGTGGCTTACTCTTTTTAATGCCATTAGGGGACATCATAGAAAAGCGCAAGCTACTATTTATCTTTATGTTATTGGCTTCAAGTGGATTAATTATTAGCGGGTTTTCGCACAATATTTATCTTTTACTGCTTGGCACCGTCATTACTGGTCTATTTTCTAGTTCAGCCCAACTGTTATTACCTCTTGCTGCAAGTCTGGTTCCGATTCAACAAAGCGGCCGTGTGGTTGGCTTTTTACTGAGCGGATTGATGATGGGTGTTTTACTCGCCCGTTCCCTTTCAGGGCTGATGTCTACACTTTTTGCATGGAATATTATTTATCTGGTCAGTGGTTTTCTGTTACTCATCATTGCCATCATTTTGCATCGTAATATTGGGTTATTTCCACCGACCAAATCAGAAAACTATGCAAAAACCATTCGCTCTCTTCCACAGATTTTTATTCAAAGTCGACGGTTAAGAACCAGAACTTATATTGGTGGTTTTACATTTGCATGTGTGAGTTTAACCTTTACCACCATGTCGTTGCTTCTGGCTCCAGCGCCCTATTTTTTTAGCGACTTTACCATTGGGCTTTTTGGTTTTGTTGGCGTGTTAGGAACTTTCGTTGCTAATTTCTCAGGCAAATTTATTGACCAAGGCTATATCCATAAAATTTCAATTTATTGTGGCCTCGGGCTTATTGTAAGTTGGATTCTTTTTTCACTTTTACCCTACCATTTTGCTTTTTATATTATTGCTTTACTCATTCTTTACGCTTCTCTTTCTGCTGTACATGTCACCAACCAAAGTATTGTATTTAAACTTAATCAAGAATTACGCTCACGGTTTAATGCGATTTATATGACTGGTTACTTTGCTGGCGGCGCTTTAGGCACAACGGCAGGAAGCTACGCTTGGAAACACTTCGGATGGACAGGTGTCTGCATTTTAGGCTTAATTTTTGCCGCTTTATGTCTTTATTATTGTGTGAGGGATGCAAAAAATCAGCACAGTTAAAACTTGTGCTGATTTTATATGAACCGTGCTCTATATTAATGAAACTAGATTAAGTCCTATAAAAGCCCTAATAATCGACCACGAATAATGTCTTCTGCATCTTTGACAATTCGGCTAACCAATTCATCGCATGTCGGAATATCATGAATCAAGCTTGCGACTAAACCGCATGACCATGCACCTGCATTAACATCGCCATCAATCATAACTTTTGGATAGACGCCAGCAACTTCTTCAATAATATCTTCAAATTTAATGGTATCGCCTAGCGCTTTTTCTTTTGCTACGATTTTTTCTACGGCCGCATTATTCATGACACGTTCTGTGTTTCGCAAAGCCCGCATAATTAAACGCGTATCTCGTTCGGTTGCATTCAAAATCGCCTGTTTCACATTTGCATGTACAGGAGCTTCCTGAGTCGCAATAAAACGGGTTCCCATATTAATTCCATCGGCTCCCATCGCCAAAGCAGCAGCGAGTGAGCGCCCATCTGCCATTCCACCTGAAGCAACAAACGGAATTTCTAATGCATCGGCTGCTAAAGGCAATAAAATCATATTTGGCACGTCATCCTCACCAGGATGCCCCCCACACTCGAAACCATCTACAGAAACCGCATCGCACCCAATTTGCTGAGCTTTTAAGCTATGTCGAACCGAAGTACATTTGTGAATTACTTTAATACCAGCAGCCTTTAAATACGGCATGACTTGTTCAGGATTACGCCCCGCTGTTTCTACAACCTTTACCCCACCTTTAATGATTGCTTCAACAAAACCCGGATAATCAGGGGTATTTACCGTAGGCAAAAAGGTTAAATTTACCCCAAAAGGCTTGTCGGTCATTTCTCGGCAACGTGCAATTTCTTTTGCCAGATTTTCAGGTGTACGCTGAGTCAGGCCAGTGATAATGCCTAACCCACCCGCGTTAGAAACCGCAGCAGCAAGCTCTGCAAAACCAACATAATGCATACC
The DNA here is from genome assembly GCF_034650275.1 of Acinetobacter sp. IRS14. NCBI lineage: Bacteria > Pseudomonadati > Pseudomonadota > Gammaproteobacteria > Moraxellales > Moraxellaceae > Acinetobacter > Acinetobacter sp. IRS14. The sequence continues at coordinate 22,113 of NZ_JAOVFN010000009.1, read as the reverse complement.
ACCTTGAATAATTGGATGCTCGATTTCAAATAGTTCTGTAATTTTGGTCTTCATATTCTTTCCACTCACTGTTCTATAGCTAGCTTCTCATTTCCTTAGCAGAGCTAGATGCTTATTTACTCATAAATCCTATCAGCATTTAAAGTAATTTAAGTTAAAAATTTCACAATACAAAATTATATACCACAATATAAAACAAAATAATTGATAACGGAATTATTTTTCGATAGCATTATTTTAATGAGTTTAATTTTTAGACAGAAGTTATTTAAAGGAATGAATCATGCAGCAGGACAACAAAACTCAAAACGAGCTTAAAACAGGCACAATTCATGAATATTTTGATAGAAATATACTAACGCTCACCATGAGTAATCCAACTAAAAAGAATGCGATTAATTATGAAATGTATGCGGCGCTAAGTCAGTCATTAGATGAGGCTGCAACTAATCAAGACGTTCATGTGGTTGTGCTTACTGGTGAAGACTCCGCATTTACGAGTGGTAATGATGTCAATGCATTTGAAAAACGCGATACCACCAGTTCAGAACCACCCGCTTCGATTGTTTTCTTAAAAAGCTTAGCAACATTTCCAAAACCGATTATTGCTAAAGTAAATGGTGTGGCAATTGGCATTGGCAGCACTATGCTTCTACATTGTGACCTTGTGTATGCAAGCCAAAACTCTATTTTTCAGTTTCCTTTTGTGAACCTCGGACTTGTACCCGAAGCGGGTTCAAGTTACATCCTGCCAAGATTATTGGGCTTTGCTCGAGCTTCTGAGATTATTTTACTCGGTGAAAAGTTTTCGGCAGACCAAGCAAAGAATTATGGCTTAGTGAATGAAATATTTAAAGCAACTGAGCTAGATCAAGTAGTTGACGATGTGGCAATTAAACTTGCTCATAAACCAAGTCAAGCCTTACAACTGAGTAAAAAATTGCTAAGAGATATGCCAATCGATGATCTACTCAATCGTATTGACCATGAGTCGACTATTTTCTCACACTGTTTACAGGGTTCCGAGTTTAAAGAAGCATTAAGTGCTTTCAAAGAAAAAAGAAAACCGAACTTTCACAGCCAAACAGTCTAGATACACCCACTAAAAAGCCAGCATTGAAAATCAAAGCTGGCTTTTTTAAGTGAATCAGATAAGTTTAGCTAATCTCGGTACGGATATTATTCACCATGTGTAAAAGACGCGGTGCAATATCTTCTTCGAGTTTTTCACGATTCATAATAAAGCTTGGGCCGCCACAGTTGAACACCAGCAAACCATGTTGTTCATGAATCAGTGGAACGGCAACTGAATTGACATCTTTATGCCATTCGCCGATTGAAAAACAGTATCCAAAATCTTGGTAGTCTTTAAAAGCTTTGTCTAAATCACGATTAATTTTGATCCAGTCTTCTTTGTGCTTGCTACGAATAGCATCAAGTAAAAACTCTCTTTCATCTTCAGGCATTGCAGCTAAACAGGCACGTCCCATCGAACTTAAATGAATCGGTAAATAAGTTCCAACTTGACGACGCATGGTCATATTGCCTTTACCTTGTACCACATCAAGATAAATCATGTTTAATCGATCACGTGTTGCCATTGCAACAGCAGCGCCAGCATAGTCTGCCAAATTTTTCATATATGGATGAGCAATAGAGCGAATCGACACGTTAGACAGCATGGAATAACCAAATGCAAGAACACCCACTGAAAGCTGGAATTTGCTTGAGTTAGGTACTTGTTTGATATAGCCCAAACGCGACAAGGTATGTGTAAGGCGAGTAATGGTTGGTTTTGGCAAACCTGTCATCTGAGCAAGCTCTTGGTTGCCCAAATGCTGATGCTTCGGCGTAAAACAACGTAATAGCTCTAAACCACGTGCTAATGCAGTAATAAATTGGCGATCATTTTCATCCTGCATGTCTTCAATCGGATGTAATAATTCATGCCTTAACGGCGCTAATAATTTTTCTGTCTGTTCCGCATCAACTGCATCGTTCATTGTCATACCAATCCATATTTTGTTTCGCACTGCGAAAATTATAATCTATTTTTTCTATAAATAGCAAAAGAGCAAACATCCGAGTCTGCATCTAAAAGATAACTTCATTTAACTCATTAAAGCGAAAGATTAAATATTTTATTTTCTGATTTTAAATATAATTTTAACCTTCCGCTTTTAAGCCACCTACCCAATTACGCCCTTTTCTTTGAGCTCAGCTAGTTTTTCAGGAGAAACTACTCGACCTAAAACCGCCTGCGTATGTTCACCCAACAATGGAGGAGCTGTTTTGTATTCAACAGGCGTTCTAGAAAGTTTGATTGGCGAGCCAATTACTTTCAATTTCTCACGTTGAGGATGGTTCATCTCGACTAACATTTCTCGGGCAATGACTTGCGGCTCTTGAAAAGCTTGTTCCAAGTTATTAATCACACCTACCGGAACTTTAGCCGCATAGATTGCATCTACCCATTCATCTGCCGTTTTAGTTAAAAAGTGTGTTTGTAAAATTCCGATAATTTCATCACGATGCTTGATTCGGTCCGCATTTCGGGCAAAACGTGCATCATTTGGTAAATCGGGTAAACCAATACTTCTACAGAGTTGAATAAACTGTGTGTCATTTCCACACGCGATAATAAAATCACGATCAGATGCTTTGAACACTTGATAAGGCACAATATTGGCATGTGCATTGCCATAACGCTTAGGGATATTTCCTGATGAAAGATAATTCATTCCCTGATTTGCCATTGTGGCAATTTGAACATCAAGCAAAGCCATATCAATGTATTGACCTAAACCTGTCACATGGCGGTTGAGTAAAGCAGCCTGTATGGCAATCGTAGAATAAAGTCCGGTTGCTAAATCGGAAAATGCGACCCCTACTTTTTGAGGGCCTCCACCCGGCAAATCATCACGCTCACCCGTGACTGACATAAGCCCGCCCATGCCCTGAATAATAAAGTCATAACCAGGCTCCTCTGCTCTTGGGCCATTTTGACCAAAACCTGTAATTGAGCAATACACCAGTTCAGGGTTAATGGCAGATAAAGACTCATAGTCCAAACCGTATTTTTTCAAAGACCCCGCTTTGTAGTTTTCGATCACGACATCAGTGTCTTGAATGAGGGCTTTAATCAATTCTTGGCCATCAGAACTCGCAATGTCGATAGCAACCGATAGTTTATTGCGGTTGGTTGACTGATAATAAGCAGCTTCTTGAGTGTCTTGGCCTGAGTTATCTTTCATCCAAGGTGGTCCCCAAGAACGGGTATCGTCACCAACTTTCGGTCTTTCAATTTTGATTACTTCTGCACCCAAATCGGCAAGAATCTGTCCACACCAAGGCCCAGCCAATACCCGACTTAAGTCAAGCACCCGAATTCCATTTAAAGCACCCATCTTCATCCCACTATATTTTGTGACTTATTTCCTATAGGAAAACTTATCCATTTAAAATTTCGCATAGCGATATATATTTTTAATATACACAGCTCTTTTGAAAAATCAAACTATAATTTTCCACTAAAAATAATGATTTTTTATAAGAAAATATAGCTTAAATAAATCAATAAATTAGCCAAACATAAATCAACAACAAAGTATCGCATTGCGAAATTAATTTTCAAAATATATTGTTTTGCGTTCATCCTTTGATTACTATCGCTTCAAATATTGGTGATTTTACGAACATCACATTGATGTTTTCTGCATGTAGTAAAAGGACGAGACTATGATTCGTGATCAGGAAACCTTAGATCAACTTGTTGATATGATTCGACAATTTGTTGAAGGTGTATTAATTCCTCATGAGAATGAAGTCGCTGAAACAGATGAAATTCCTCAAGATATTGTTGAGCAAATGAAAGTTCTCGGCTTATTTGGTTTAACCATTCCTGAAGAGTACGAGGGTCTTGGCCTGACGATGGAAGAAGAGGTCTATGTAGCTTTTGAGTTAGGACGCACCTCTCCTGCTTTTCGCTCTCTTATTGGAACCAATAATGGCATTGGCTCAAGTGGCCTGATTATTGATGGTACTGAGGCACAAAAATCCTTTTTCTTGCCGCGTTTAGCACGTGGTGAAGTGATTAGTTCTTTTTGCTTAACCGAACCAGATGCGGGTTCTGATGCTGCCTCTTTAAAAACCAGCGCAGTAAAAGACGGTGACTTTTACATTTTAAATGGTACTAAACGCTTTATTACCAATGCTCCTCACGCTGGTGTATTCACAGTCATGGCACGTACAAACTTTGATATTAAAGGTGCTGGTGGTATTTCTGCTTTTATTGTCGATAGCCAAACTCCCGGTATTTTTCTTGGCAAACGCGATAAAAAGATGGGGCAAAAAGGCGCCCATACCTGTGACGTTATTTTTGAAAATTGTCGCATCCCTACTTCCGCATTGATTGGTGGTGTTGAAGGCGTTGGTTTTAAAACTGCCATGAAAGTACTCGATAAAGGCCGTTTGCATATTGCAGCTTTGAGTGTTGGAGCAGCAACTCGAATGTTAGATGATTCTTTAAATTACGCCATCGAACGTAAGCAATTTGGACAAGCGATTGCGGAATTTCAACTCATTCAAGCCATGCTTGCCGACTCAAAAGCCGAAATTTATGCCGCTAAATGCATGGTCTTAGACGCTGCCCGCCTACGCGATGCAGGACAAAACGTTAGCACCGAAGCTTCTTGCGCAAAAATGTTTGCAACCGAAATGTGTGGTCGTGTTGCTGATCGCTGCGTACAGATTCACGGCGGTGCGGGTTACATCAGTGAATATGCGATTGAACGTTTTTATCGAGATGTCCGTTTGTTCCGCCTTTATGAAGGCACGACCCAAATTCAACAAATGATTATTGCCCGAAACATGATTCGCGCTGCGTCTTAATCAAATTTTAAGCACTTCAAAACGACTTGAAGTACTTTCAATCAAATGTAGGTAATGGATTATGGCTACAAATTACAAAGAAGGTCTTTCACGTATACAGCCTCATACGTGGAAAATAGCATTTATTTTTGCATTTCTAGCACTATTGGTAGATGGAGCAGATTTGATGCTGCTGTCTTATAGCTTAAATAGTATTAAGGCAGATTTTGGATTAAGTTCAGTACAAGCAGGTATGCTCGGCAGTTTTACATTAGCAGGTATGGCTGTTGGTGGAATTTTTGGGGGATGGGCGTGCGATAAATTTGGTCGCGTCCGCATTGTTGTTATTTCTATTTTAATTTTCTCACTCCTCACCTGTGGCTTAGGTTTTACTCAGAGCTTTCTTCAATTTGGTATTTTAAGATTTTTTGCATCACTGGGTTTGGGTTCACTTTATATTGCCTGTAATACCCTCATGGCAGAATATGTACCAACACGTTTCCGCACCACAGTACTTGGAACCTTACAAGCGGGCTGGACTGTAGGCTATATTGTTGCGACTTTGCTTGCAGGTTGGATTATTCCTGATCATGGCTGGCGCATGCTGTTTTATGTTGCGATTATTCCCGTCATTATTGCTGTGCTCATGCATATTCTTGTACCAGAACCAGAAGCGTGGCAAAAGTCTCGACTACAACAACCTGTTGTGGCTCAAAACGCATCGAAAACCTCAGCATTTAAACTCATTTTCCAAGATAAACGAAACCGCAATATGTTTATCTTGTGGGCTTTAACCGCTGGCTTTTTGCAGTTCGGCTACTATGGCGTAAATAACTGGATGCCGTCATACCTTGAAAGTGAACTGGGTATGAAATTTAAGGAAATGACCGCCTATATGGTAGGTACATATACCGCTATGATTTTAGGTAAAGTCCTTGCGGGCATTATGGCCGATAAATTAGGACGTCGTTTTACCTATGCTTTTGGTGCAATCGGTACTGCTATTTTCCTACCTCTGATCGTTTTTTATAACTCACCAAGCAACATTCTATATTTATTGGTCACCTTTGGTTTCCTATACGGCATCCCTTATGGCGTAAATGCAACCTATATGACCGAAAGCTTTGCAACTGCCATTCGCGGTACAGCCATTGGTGGAGCTTATAATGTCGGACGTTTAGGCGCTGCGTTAGCCCCTGCAACGATTGGATTCTTAGCCTCTGGCGGGTCTATTGGTTTAGGTTTTGTCGTCATGGGTGCAGCTTATCTGATTTGTGGTGTGATACCAGCCCTATTTATTAAAGAAAAATTATATGACCCTCAAAAGTCATAAAAAGATCTATCACATAGGTCATAGGGCCTATATGGTTGATGGTGCTAACCATTTAAACAAGTGTTTTAGATGGTTAGCAGGAAATAAGGAATCTACTCGTTTAAGTTACTCCTCATTTCCATATATGTAGAGTTTATCTACTCTTCATTTTAATTTTTTAGGTAAGCTTAGCTCCCAAGGGAGCTAAGCTTAAAAATATATAGACCTAAACTTTGTTTAAGGTCGTTCACCCTGCCCCAAACGACGTTCAATATCATCTAGTACATTTGGCAAATCCGCGACACTATCAATCACATAGTGAGCGCCCGATGCATTCATTTTCTGGTATGCCTTATCTTTTAGAACAATCTGTTCATCAGCCGATAATGCTCTCCACTCTTCAAAGCTTAAACCAACTTCGTTACCGCTAATCGCAAGCCCGACTGTCCAGCACCCTGCGTTTAAACCTTCATCTATACCCACCACGGTATCATCTACTTTTACAACAGTTTTGATATCAGATACGTCGAGTTGAATTAAGTTCTTCCATAGCATTTCAGGATATGGACGGCCAAATTTCACGTCGCTGGCAGTAACAATACAGTCTGGACGGTAGCCTTGATCGGCAGCATCTCTAATCAATCGTCCAATCATCATTGATGCATAACCAGTGTTACTACCAATTTTTGCGCCACGCTTTTTAATATTTTCAAAAGTCGCCAATGCACCCGGAATTAAAGCCGAGCATGTTGGAATCGAATCTAATTGATAAGGAATAAAGTCTTTATATAAACGATCAATATCTGCTTCAGTTGCAGGCTTCCCATAAATTTCCTGCCATGCAGCCGCTACACGCGGCATTTTTAAAACGGCAGCAATATGGTCACGTTTCTCTAATCCCATTGGCGCACGCGCTTCTTCAATCGTAATTTCAACTTTATTATCTTTAAATAAAGCCATAAAAGCTAAAATTGGTGCGCGTGAGCCAAAATCTACTGTCGTACCAGCCCAGTCAAAAACCACAGCCTGAATTTGTGTATTGTTGGTTGTCATGATGTATTCCCTTTAATTTAATAAAAATTATGCTGTTACAGCTTGATTTAGATGGCTTTTGCAGTAGCTGGTAATCGCAGCAAGAAGCCCTTCAATGTCGTGAATATAAACTTCTCCAATATTGCCAATACGGAAACAATTAAGATCAGTGACTTTGCCCGGATAAATTACATAACCTGATTTTTTCAACGTTTCATAAAATGACTGAAAGCTAAATGTTTCAACTGTCGGGTAAAGAAATGTGGTGATAATGGGTGATTGAGGTGCTTGATTACCTAATACCAATTCAAAACCAAGCTGTTGCATACCTTGCGATAAGGTTTGTTGGTTTTGTAAATAACGTTGATAACGTGCAGCTACTCCGCCCTCTGTCTCAAGCTCAAGTAAGGCTTGATAAAATGCACGTACCACATGGGTTGGCGAGGTAAAACGCCATTTACCGTTATGCTGTTCCATTGTGTTCCACTGGTCATATAAATCGAGGCTGACTGAACGAGCCAAACCTTTACACGCTTCTAGGCAATCACGTTTTGCCAAAATGAAACCAAAGCCCGGAACACCTTGAATACATTTATTTGCACTTGAAATCAGAAAATCAATTTCAAGCTCAGCCATATCCATTGGTACACCGCCAAATGAACTCATGGCATCCACAATCCAGATTTTTCCTGCTGCTTTCACCAAACGGCCAATGTCTTGAATCGGGTTTAAAATTCCTGTGGTGGTTTCACAATGCACACAGGCAACGTGACTAATGGTTTTATCTTGTAAAACACGCTCAATCTCTTGTAAATCTGGTGTCTGGGTTTCTAAATAATTCAGCTCTACAACTTCAATATTTAGGCAGCGTGCCATTTGCACCATACGTGCACCGTATGCGCCATTATTAATAATTAAGATTTTGCCATCACGCGGAATAGCTGAACCAAGCACAGACTCCACGGCAAAACTACCACTGCCTTGCATTAATACAGCCGTATATTTTTCAGATTGGCTGGTTGCTAAGTTGACGAGACGAGAGCGGATATCTTGTACCAGCGAGTTGTATTCTTGGTCCCAAGTACACCAGTCTTTTTGCATGGCACGGCGTACTGTCGCCGATGTTGATAACGGTCCTGGAGTAAGAAGCAAATACTTGTTCTCTAAGTCCATATCGAGTTGTGGTTGCATGTTCATAATGTTGCTCATCTTGTTCGCGTTAATTTCAATATACATCAATCTGGTTTAAACCAGATGACAAACTAGTAAATATTTTGTTCTAATATTTCTTTCATAAATCCAGCCCCTGTGGTCATGCCTTTACCGGCAATCGCACTCACCAAAAAGATATTTTTTTCAGCTTCAGTGATACAGGCCAACTCATGTTCATGGGTCAGGTAATAACCATTCCAACGTTTTTGAATTGGAGGTAAAGTCAGACCCAATTTTTCATGGCAATAAGTTTGAATAAACTCATTAATGTCTTCACGCTGCTCGAACTGAGGCGCTTCATTAATCGAATGATATTCGTGGCTATCACCGACGATGAGTTCACCAAATTCGTTTTGCTTAATTAAAATATGAATACCGAATTCTTTGATTAGCCCTTGCTGCGATGCTTTAATCAGCTCAGCATGACTCGGGCAAATTTCAAAAGCTGGATACCGTGAAATGGATAAACCTGAATACATAGACGCATTTAAGTTTTGATGGAACCGATGAGTCAGAGCCATTTGTAGGCCACAACGTTTCAGGTTCAAACTTTGTAAAAGATCTGGATATAAAACATCGATGACTTCACCGTGACAGATTAAAACTTTATTTGCCCGATGTGCCTCACCATTTGCTAAACGAACGTGACAGCTTCCATGTTGATATTGAGTTTGAACGACACAGGCATTGATATAAATCTTTACGCCTTTACTTTCGGCATATGCCAACAATCGCTGCCCAACCACATGCGGTTCGACCGAATAATCTTCTTCGAAAACCAAACCGCCTTGAAACTGCTGCTCGGGGTTCAAATAGGAAAATTGGGTGACCAGCTCATCATGACTTCGTAAATGAACTGGAATTTGGTAGTTATTTGCACGCTCGGTAAACTCATTTAAAACTTGCCATTCAAGTGCCGTATTGGCGAGATAGACACCTTGGCGTTGAGCAAACGAAATATCGGTTTCAGCCTGAATGCGTTGATAAAAAGAACGCGTTTCAAGAGCGTACTTTCGCCACTGCTGTTCAGGATGGGTTAAAGTCGATGTTCCAACCATGCCGAAATTACGGCGAGTCGCCCCCACTGGCTTAGCATTTTTCTCGAAGATACAAACTTTTAAGCCTTGTTCTTGTGCCTGTATGGCTGCGGACAAACCTAAAATACCAGCACCGACAATAATTAAATCAAACTGTACGTGATTCATAAGACTTCCAATTTGCAAAATTTAGAATGAATAAACCCTTGCCTTGTTAAACAAAGCATTTCGTTTCAGTCGGTTAAATAAAAATTGTGTTTAGCTAAACGCTAGTTAATGAGAGCTTTCACGCCACTGCTGACTTCTTGCCATAATTTTTCGGGTAAATAACCAATGAATGAGTTTTACAACACATGAGGTGGTTAAAATCAAAATGCTCATGGCAACAGCAGCAACCGTGTCTCCTGCATCATCCATATTTAAAACCGCTACCGCCGCTAAACTGGTGTCGGGTGAATAGAGGAAAATGGCAGCCGACACAGTGGTCATGGCATTGACAAAAACATAGACCGACACATCGCATAGCGCTGGAAAGCACATAGGCAAATACACTTTCCAAAAAGTTTTCCACTTTGATGTTCCTAGTGTTTGTGCTGCCTGATCGAGTTGTAGCGGAATCTGTTTAATGGCATTGGTTAAAGTAAGATGTGGCACGGTGTAATAATGCACGATGGTTGAAATCACCAAAATGGTCATGGTCCCATACAGCACATTTAACGGGTTGCTTTGCTGGTTAAAAAACAAAATATAAGCAATACCCAAGACCAATCCCGGCACAGCGAGTGGCAATAAAACCAAGGCTTGTAAATAATTTTTAATCAGTGGATGTGCTTTAAAACGTTCGGTTAACAGTGCCACCATAAAAATAAGTGCCGTGCCCACAACCGTACTAAAAAGGGCCATGCGAACCGAGTTGAAGTATGCAGTCCAACCACCACCATCGACATATTCAAAACTGTAATGTGCTAAAGTTAAAGACAAATCATAAGGCCAAGACTGGATAAATGAAGCCAGCACTGCCGTAAAGATAATCAGTAAAATCGCACCTGAAACTAAACCACAAAATATGCTCAGAACGACTTCAAGTTTTTTATTCGATGCTGAAACATAAGGTTTAGTCTGAAAAGCTTGAAACCGTGCATGCCGCTTGCTTTGTATTCGATCAAAAATAAATACAAAAACTGCTGGTAGCAATAACAAGATAGAAATCACCGCGCCCATGCTCATGTTCTGCTGACCAATAATCTGTTTATAGACATCAAGCGCCATCATGTTAAATGAACCGCCAATAACTTTGGGAATCCCAAAATCGGTCAGTACATAAATAAAAGCCACTAAACTTGCGCTGATGAGTCCATAACGAATTGCAGGTAGCGTGACGTGGTAATGCGTCTTCCAGATATTTTTACCCAGCGACAAAGATGCCTCAATTAAACGCTGATCGACACTACGAAAAGACACCATCATCAACATCAAAATTGCTGGAAATAGCCAAAAGCAGTAACTGATTAAAATACCGATTGGGCCATAAATTTGTATATCGCCCAGCAAAGGTTTCAATACACCTTGCTTACCAAACAAATAAACCAATGCCAAAGAAGGCAAAAGTGATGGCGCTAAAATCGGTAAAAAAGCGACCACTTTAAAGAAGCCTTTGCCTTTCATATTCACATTGGTGAGTGCAAAAGCATAAATACTGGCAAGAAACACTGTAATGACAGTAGCAGCACAAGCGACCCACACAGAGTTAAATACAGAGCTGAGTAATGCTGGGCTTGCAAAATAATGATAAAAATTTTCAAGACCAACAAAGTTTTGATTTTCATCAAAAAATGCAGATTCAAACAGCATCATTAAAGGAGCAATAATCGCTAAAGTCAAAGCAATTGCGACGCTAGCCAAAGCAACATTTGATCTTAATGAATATTCAGTTTTTAGACGCGGCTGTGTTTTTAAAACCGCTGAAGCAGCTTCATTTAACATAGTGCGTACCCTTGTTCGTCAAAGACATGGATGAGCTGATTAGGTACTTTTATAAACATGAGTTCTTGCAAAGATTTGAACTTGATATTTTCAATCTCAATTTGCAAAAGGTGTTTTGCCTGTTCAATTCCATCGATATGAATAGCGCAAAACAAACGGCGTTTTGCACCTAAAAACTCAGTGCTTAATACTTTAACTGGTAAATACAACGACTCTTTATCACTACCAAAATCATCAACCAACTCGACAGCTTCCGGTCTAAAACCAATGTTGTAGTTTTGCCCTGCTTTAAGTTTTTGCTGTTCCAAATTTAAAGGAATAAAACCTAAAACCTCGAGCTGATTGGTGACTGAACAAGTGGCTTTAAAAAAGTTCATGGTGCCAATAAACTTTGCAACGAATTGGGTTTGTGGCTTGTAGTAAATATTGTGCGGTGTATCAATCTGCTCAATGACGCCATGATTCATCACCACAACACGGTCAGAAATGCTTAATGCTTCTTCTTGATCGTGTGTGACCATAATGGTTGGCAAGTTAAGCTGTGATTGGATCGAACGGATCTTTTGTCTTAGGTTTAGACGTACCTGAGCATCGAGTGCAGACAATGGTTCATCTAACAATAAAATATCAGGCTTCTGTGCAATTGCACGAGCAAGCGCAACACGTTGCTGCTGACCACCTGACAATTGATTTGGATATTTTTTAGCAATATCGGGTAATTCAATCAGTTCTAATAACTGTTGAACCCGTTGGCTACGCTGTGCCTTATCCCACCTTTTTTTGTCTAAGCCAAAAGCAATATTTTCTTCGACGTTTAAGTTTGGAAATAACGCATAGTTCTGAAACACAATGCCGCAGTGACGCTTTTCAGCACTTAACAACGTAATGTCTGCGCCCTTTTTTATGACTTTTCCATAATCAGGTTTTTCTAGACCTGCAATGATGCGTAGCAACGTGGTTTTACCGCACCCTGAAGGCCCCAAAAAACTCACGAACTCACCAGCTTTAAGGTCTAAATTAATATGACTTAGGACCTGAAAGTGTTGGAACTTTTTTTGAATATCCACCACTTCTAAAACCGACGGACCCTGTTCAGGATATTTATAGGTCGTTAATGACGACAGTAAATGCCCTGCTAACTCACCCTTTTGGTTTTGACCCAGCAGCGATGATTGCAATGAAGAAGGAATTTGCATAATGATGCCCTTATCCAAAAGATCACTTTTCAAAACGCTTTGACCATTCAGCCAAAATACGTTCACGCTGCTCGGCCGCCCAATAAAAATCATTTTTTACGAGCATTTGAGGAAGGTTTTTCGGGAAGTCCATAGTGGTATTTTCAATGCCTTTGTAGGCCACCATTGAAAAGTTGTGTGCATAGGCTTCATTTGCCGCTTTGCTTATCGACCAATTTATAAATTTCTGTGCACTATTTAATTTCTTGGTTCCTTTCACAATTGCTGAGGCTTCCATTTCCCAGCCTAAACCTTCAGTTGGATAAACCACTTCTAAAGGTGCACCCTCTGCTTTTAATTTAAATGCTGGATACCCAAAAGAAATTCCAATTGGGATTTCGCCCTGTGCAGCCATTTTGCAAGGTTTTGAACCAGAGTGAGGATATTGTGAAATGTTTTTATTTAAAGCCTGCATATAGTCCCACGCCTGCTTTTCACCCCAGATCTGCATCCAAGCTGTGACATCTAAATACCCTGTTCCACTTGAGGCTGGGTTTGGCATCACAATTAAGTTTTTATAAATCGGGTTGGTTAAATCTTTCCAAGTTTTTGGAATAGGTAACTTACGTTTTTCTAATTCGACTTTATTGACACAAATTGCAGATTCCCATGCATCCATACCCGTCCAAGTCGGTACAGATTTTTGGCTTACAAATTCTGGTTTTAAGTTTTGCACATCTTCAGGTTTAAAAGGCTCAAGCATGTCCTTTTTTTCCATGACCAGCAAACTGGTTAAAGCCACACCAAAAACTACATCTGCTTGTGGGTTTTTCTGCTCTGCCAAAAGTTTAGCGGTGATCACACCTGTTGAATCACGTACCCATTTTACTTTGAGTTCAGGATAGGCTTTATGCAATTCTTCTTGGTACTGTTTAAGCTGATCGGCTTCCACTGCCGTATAGACTGTAATTTCTTGTGATTGTTTTGATGTTGCCGATGAACATCCCATTTGAATAGCGACCACCACACCTAAAACTGATGCAGTGCCGAGTTTAATTGTCTGTTGAACATACTGTTTCATCTGCAAACCATCGAATGCAATTATTTGATGATCGTATTTCAACAGGTTTATATGACAGTTTGATTAATCTGGTTTAAACCAGATTGTATTTTTATGCTCGCGCTTCGAAGTGCAAATCTAAAACATCGTGTAGCCAATATTCTTGGTCAACATCGGTAATCACGCCTTTTTCATTTCTGTTGCTACGACAAATATATAACCCGAGCGCGCCAACATTCACATGCAATGCTTTGGCCTGCTGCTCCGATAAAGCGGTTGGATAGAGGTTAATGTCAGCTCGGGTGATATGGCAGTTATATTGATTTGCCATGAGTAAAGTAATGGATTGCTTGAGATCATGAGTTAAAAACTCGGGAAAAAGCTCGGCATTCACACGTAAATGTTCAACCAAAACAGGTCGTCCATTAATGCAACGACGTCGCCAAACTGAATAAATTGGATGCCCTTTTTCAACTTTTAAATGCTTGGCATCCCAAGAAGTGGCTGTGGTTAGCTCACTCGAAATCACTTCTGTAGAAGGTTCATAGCCTTGTTCAATCACAAACTGGTTAAAGTTTTTTGTCGATTGCGGGTGATAAATAATACGAGGAGAACGAACATACCAACCACGGCGGTCTAATCGATAAATCAGACCATCAGTTTCCAAAGCCAGCAAAGCTTCACGTGCAGCCACGCGAGTGGTTTGGAATTGTTCCGAAAGCACTCTTTCTGATGGGAGTTTTGCGTGGGCTTCTAATACACCCGATTCAATATCATGGGCAATTGCATCGCGGATAGGAATATATTTAGGTATGCGTGCTTGGTCCTGTTCCATACAAACTTAGAATTTATAAATAAAGAAATTAATAGCAATATACTGAAAAAATGTGACAAAAGCTTTTATTAATGCTGATCTTTTAAGCGAAAATTGTCCTATTTCCCGCTTTTTTCAATTCAGCTTTTCCATAAAAAATAGTATGTGTACGCGTACAATCATTTCGGACAACTTCCTTGGCTCATCTGTTTATCAAGGATAAATAGCATAGCGTAACCATTACATCATATTTGTTGAGACACTTATTTAAGATAAAAATTCATATTTCTGTACTGACTCTTACATAGGAATTGAGGATTTTTACTAACACTCAGTATCCGCCCTCCTATATTACTGCCTTGTAGAATTAGAATAGTATGGTCAATAAAAGCCCAAACCCTCTTGAGTAATTAAAAAAACGCACTCATCATCTTATATTTAAAAACTCTTAATATAAAACCACCAATTTAACCAAAACTAAAATATTAAGAAAATTTATTGATTTAAAAATAAACATAAAATTTTAATTTAACAAAATTTTCAAATGACAAATTAAATTAAAAAAACAAGATAAGACCAATTCGTCGATTTATTAAACAAAACCATATCCAACCCTCCAAGGTTAAATACCACTCAACTATTTACTCAATCTAATTAATATTTCATTTATAAAATTTAAATTAATTTATTAAAAACTATTAAATATGACATTAGCTGCTTAAAAATTTGTCACGGTATAACCAAAAATTTTTAAACAATTTCAATAATAAATTATAAATATATGATAAATATAATAATTTTAATATTTTCCATACCATAAAACAAAGTTCCGGATGTTTACCTCTATATATTTTTTATATTTTACCGAATGATAAAAAATAATATTCAACAGATAATAGAAATAAAAAAACCTCTTGTAATAATAAAGTTAATTATTTACCAAATGTTAAATTTTAAAAATTTTCATTAAAAACATCATCAACAATTAGATTAAAAAAATAACATTCAAAAAAATATAGTAATTTTTCTTCTTGTTTTTTCATGAATGTATATTTAGATTTAATTAAGATTATTTGAAATCACATTTGTATTTTATTAATACAGTTTAAGCAAAATTAAATTTTACTTAACACTGCCTATAATATTTTAAGGAGAAAGTATTATTACGACCAAATCGTGTGACATTTTAAATCTATTATATCTCTGTACTTAACCATAAAAATCCACCCAGCGTTAAATCATATTCAGCCAGGAAAGATTAAAAAACTCATGAAACTTAAAACAAAATTTTCGCATCTCGCTTATAGCTGTGCATTAATATTATTCGGTTCGGTGCAATTTGCTCATGCAGCTCCCTTACTCACTCCCCACGTTACAAATGAAGTAAGCCCTGCACCTACAGCCAATGCATGGATTGAAATTGATACTCAAGCGTTTGAAGATAATATTAAAAAGGCAAATCAGTTACTTAATGACAAAACACAACTTTGTGTGGTTATGAAAGCGAACGCATATGGTCATAGTATTGATCTACTTATGCCGAGCGTGATGAAATTAAATGTGTCTTGTATTGGTATTACCAGTAATGCAGAAGCGGCGATGGTGCGCAAGCATGGCTATAAAGGCAAAATTACACGTTTACGTACAGCAACTGATAGTGAAATCATCAATGCACAAGCGTTAAATATTGAAGAGCTTTTGGGCAACTATGATCAAGCTGCTCGTATTTCTCAATGGGCAGCAGCTAATAATACATCTGTTCATTATAGCTTGGCTTTAAATTCAGGCGGCATGGATCGTAATGGTCTTGAAATGTCTACAGCTCAAGGTAAAGAACAAGCTGTGGCGATCACCAAGCTTCCCCATCTTAAAATTGACGGCATTATGACTCATTATGCTGTAGAAGATGAAAAATATGTTCGTGAGCGCCTAGCTCAATTTAATGAACAAACAGCATGGTTGATTAAAAAAGCCAAACTGAATCGTAAAGAATTAACATTACACACAGCTAATTCATTTGCTACCGTAAATGTTCCTGAATCACATTTAGATATGGTTCGTGCAGGTGCAATTATTTATGGAGATTTTCCTAATCACCCAGAATATAAACGTATGATGGCATTTAAAACACAAATTGCTGCAGTTAATAACTACCTTAAAGGTTCAACTGTAGGTTATGACCAAACTTATACGTTGACACGTGATTCTAAACTCGCAAACTTGCCTGTAGGTTATTCGGATGGCTACCGTCGCAGTTTTAGTAATAAAGCTTTTGTTTTAATAAATGGGCAAAAAGCGCCAGTGGTTGGTCGAGTATCAATGAATACTGTTATGGTTGATGTAACAGATATTCCAGAGGCCAAAGCGGGCGATGAAGTTGTATTATATGGTCGTCAAGGTGATGCTGAAGTTAAATCTAGTGATTTAACGAGTCTTACAGGCCATATTTTGACAGAAGCCTACATCCCGTGGAGTAACTCTAATCCACAAGTGATTAAACCTCTTCAATCTCCGCAACAAGTGATATTAACCAATAGTAAAGTTACCGCAACCGCTGAGTAAACTTTAGGTTAATTGATAAGTAGCCCTATATTTCTAAAATATCAGGGCTACTTTTAGTATGACCATATCCCTTAAACTATTTCGTCCCACCCCATTTTTTATATAAAAAAAGAGCATTTTCATGCCCTTTTTATTTCTTATCTAGTCTTTAGCTTGCGTGCTTAAAACTATCAATTTGCTTAATCTCATAAGGCAAACCTACATAGTTTTCGGCCAATGTAGTTTTACCCGCAATTGAACCCAGTACATAACTTAACTCGGCTTGCTTAATTTTATGGTCAAACTCACTTTCAGTTTCAAAGCGATGCAATAAATGAGTCATCCACCAAGAAAAACGCTCTGCTTTCCATACACGTTGTAGGCATTTCTCTGAATATTCATCAATCCCTTGTTCTGAACCTTCAACATAATATTCAACAAGTGCACTTGATAAATAAGCAATATCAGACGCAGCGAGATTTAGGCCTTTTGCTCCTGTCGGTGGAACAATATGCGCAGCATCACCTGCTAAAAATAGTTTGCCGAAGCGCATTGGCTCGGTCACAAAGCTACGTAACGGCGCGATACTTTTTTCAATAGAAGGTCCTGTCACTAGCTTTTCACGGCTTTGCGGATCTAGGCGATTTTTTAACTCATCCCAGAACTTTTCATCTGACCAGTCTTCGACGTGATCTGTTAAAGGGACTTGTAAATAATAACGGCTACGCGTTTCAGAACGCATACTGCATAACGCAAATCCACGTTCTGACTGTACGTAAATCAGTTCATCGGCTACAGGTGGGACATCGGCCAACACCCCTAACCAGCCAAACGGATAAACTTTTTCAAAGGTCTTAATTTTATCTTCTGGCACGCTGGCACGGCAGACACCGTGGTAGCCATCACACCCTGCTATAAAGTCACACTGAATTTGAAAAGATTTACCTTGGTACTCAAACTCAACTTTTGGTGCAGTGTAAAAATCTTTAACTTGTACATTTTGAGCTTCATAAAATGAAGTGAGCTGCTCCGCTTCACGCGCAGTCATTAAATCTTTGGTGACTTCGGTCTGACCATATACGGTCACTTGTTTACCACCCGTGAGTGCGGCTAAATCAACGCGATGCAATTCACCATTGGTTAAGATTTCGATGCCCGAATGCGGTAATCCTTTGTCTTTTAGGTTTTGGTCAACGCCTGCTTGTTTCAGTAAGTCGACCGAAACTTGCTCTAAAATTCCTGCACGAATCCGTGAAGCCACATATTCAGCACTACGTTGCTCAACAATAATATGGTCGATGCCAGCTTTATATAAAAGTTGCCCAAGCAATAACCCTGCTGGTCCAGATCCAATAATTGCAACCTGTGTCTTTAAAATATCCATAACTTCATCCTTGTTTCATCCTGACTTTTAAATTACTGGCTTTAAGTTTTGTGCACTATGTATCCAAGACGAAAATAACCGTTTATCATTTAGTTTGTCCGAATAGCGGACAAAAACAACCAAAATAACAGGAATGAAAGGATGCCTTCTCTCGATGCTTTTTTAGAGCACCCAAACTCGCATGAGAAAATTCGTCAAGAAGACTACATTGCAGGGTTAGCAAAAGGTTTAGCTTTACTGGAAGCTTTTGGAACAGATCGGCAACGGCTCAATGTGACTCAAGTGGCCGAACGAACTGGTATTAGTCGTACCGCGGCAAGGCGGTATTTGAAAACTTTAAAATACTTAGGCTATTTAGAAACCGATGAACATTACTTTTGGCTCACTCATCGTGTACTGCGCTTTTCGAGTTCTTATTTAAGCTCTGCCCACCTGCCTAAAGTTGCTCAATCATTTCTAAATCTTTTGTGCGCGCAGACGTCTCTGACTTTTTCGATTGTAGTTTTGGATGATAACGAAGTGGTGCCGATTGCCCGTAGTTATTTACCGCAGCAAGATAATTTACGTGTCAGCCCTTACGGCATGCATTTAGGAAACCGTTTACCTGCCCATGCAACTTCGACAGGTAAAGTATTGCTGGCAGCACTGCCGGAAGAAGCTCAGCATACTTGGGTAAAAAATTATGGTTTAAAGCGCTTAACCCCTTTTACCATTGTAGATGAGTCAAAGTTTTTTGAAGTACTTAAGGGCATTGCGTTATCGGATTATTGTCTTTCTAAAGAAGAACATGAGCTTGGTGTGATTGCGATTGCAGTGCCTGTATTTAATGCACAAGGTCAAGCCATAGCAGCGCTTAACTGCATGTCTCAAACCAACCGTGTACAAGAAGATTATTTGGTTCAACAAATTTTGCCATTGCTACGCAACACGGCAAATGAACTTAGAAATGTGATTTAAATAGACTTAGAAACTCTTGTTATCAATTAGAGATACAAGAGTTTCAGCTCATGATTTTAAAGGGTGAATTCTTTAACTCGCTGGCTTGCCAGATCCAATGCATTGCTGCGATAAGCCTGCATGTCTAAGCCTTCTGCATAGACAAAATCGACGTCATGAATGCCCATTAGACCTAACACCGCTTTGAGATAAGGCGTGACTGCCTCAGTTTCTTGGCCAACATGAATACCGCCCCGACTACTTACCACCACAGCCTTTACTCCCTCCACCAAACCTTGAGGATAGGTTTCGGTATAGCGGAATGTTTGTCTTGCGCGTGCCACCAAATCGAACCAGTTTTTGAGTTGAGTCGGTACATTTAAATTATACATCGGTGCGCCTATCACCAATAAATCGGCACTTTTTAATTCAGCAATTAATTCATCAGACAAAGCAACGATTCTTTGAATGTCTTGATTTATATTTTCAGCACCACGAAGCGCCTGGAAAATTTCCAAATCTAATACAGGTAGGTTCATTTCAGCTAAATTGCGTATGGTAATGTCATCTTGCAAACCTTGGTCTTTTCGATGTTCAAGCATTACATCAATGAGGCGATTAGTTTGTGAACCCTCACCCATAATGCTGGATTTTAATACCAATATTTTAGCCATGACCATCTCCACGTTTTCGATGAAACCATATTAACTCCACAATAAATTCAACAGTGGTGATATTATTTCTTTATATTGGTTCCTTTTAGGCAACAATCATGCAACATGAGCTAAGTGCCATTTCTATATTTGTGACTGTGGTTGAAGCTGGAAGTTTTGTAAAAGCTGCCGAGCAATTGCATTTAACCCGCTCAGCTATAAGTAAAAATATTGCTCGGCTTGAAGATCAGCTTGGCGTTGCTTTATTTAAAAGAACAACACGTTCGCTCAGCATGACTGACGAAGGTGCTTTGTTTTATGAGCATAGCCGCCGAGCGTTAAGTGAAATACAAAATGCAGCGGCTTTATTAGACCAAGGGAAAATTAATGCAACAGGCCGTTTACGAATGTCTGTGCCAGTGCTGTTCGGGCAACTCTTTGCAGCCCCACTCATGGTTAAATTTACTCAAGAGCATTCGGACTTACAGCTAGAAATTTCATTTAATGATCGAACTGTAGACTTGGTCGAAGAAGGTTTTGATTTATGCATCCGAATCGGAACGTTACCTGACACCACTCAGTTGGTTGCCAAACCGATTGGTGAGCATCGAATGCTACTTTGTGCCTCACCTGACTATTTAAATGAAGCCGGTCCCCTAGAACATATTAAAGATTTAGACCACCACGCCACAATTGCCGATCCGCATTTTGGTCAAATAAAAAAATGGCAACTTCAACAGGAAAATAGCGAACCTTTATTTATTAAACCCAAAACAAAACTTCTTTTAAATGACTTGCAAGCCATTAAAAATGCAGCACTTGCTGGAGCTGGTATCGCTTGGCTACCCGACTGGCTTATTCAAAATGAATTACAGGATGGTAAGCTTGTACAAGTGCTAGAAACCATGTCGAGCATTGCTTTTCCGATTCATTTGGTATGGCCTACGCTGCCTTTTATGCCACTGAAAACCCGTCTTGCAATTGATTATTTGGCGCAGCATTTACCACCTGAGCTGAACAAATAAGTTTAAAGTAAATAAGGCCTTGTCCATTTCATCAAGGTTTTTTTTAATACACGAAGCCAAAGTTTATTGCTTATATTCAAACGCTTTGACCTTCTATTTAGCATTAAGAAAACAATCCAGCACCTTTTCCCGCTCATCTACTCCATCTGAGCTTAAAAGCTGAAAGATTGTGCCTTCAATCATATATAAAAATAGTTTTGCATCCTGAAAAGTCGCATCCGTTTTTAGTTTTATTAACTGACTATAGATTTCATTGATGAGCCAAGTTCTATATTTAATTGCGGTTTGATAGGCTTTTAAATAGGTCAGTTTTATCTCAAAAATAGCTTTAAATAATAAATAGTAAAGCCCGTCTACATCAGTATGTAAAAGATAAAGCGACTTGAGTTTATCTTTCGCACTTGTACCTTGCTCGTATTCAGCAATTGAAACCACTTTTTCTTTTAAACGTTCTTTTTGCACGATTAAACAGATTTCAATAAACCGCTCTTTCGAGTGAAAGTAGTTATAAAAAGTCGCTTTGGGAATTTGACACTCTTTCACAATTCTATCGACCCCAACAGTATGAAACCCAAAATAGTGAAATAAATAAATCGACTTATTTACGACTTGTATGGCACGGGAGGAAAGCATTAAATTTTGCATCGTTTTACCGTTATAAATTCTTGTTGTTTCTAAATGAGATACTTTTTTTGGGAGAAAAAAGGCATAGCAAAGCCGTAAAGACTGTGCGTGGCACATCTCGAGTTTGTTATTGCTAAGTTTTAAGTAAAAATGACTTTAAGCCTGAAAGCCTTAGGGCAATCAAGCTGCTTTAATTTTTTAAGCTGTGTCGTTATAGCTTGTGGCAAAGGCTGCCAAGAAATAATGGATGTGCAAAGCCAACTCCTTTTTATTTGGAGTTCTGCCGACATGAATAGAAATTATGGTGGCAGAACGAAAGAGGGTTGACAGACTGGTGAAAGATATAACCAGCACACCCGAAGGTGTCCCTCTCCCGTCCTACCGCTACGGGAGGAGACTAGGAGTTTACACATAAGAGTATCCCTCAGACGGAATAACTCTGATGCGATCTTTCAT